>NZ_DASURI010000181.1:0-6214 GCF_036280135.1 Longimicrobium sp. | reverse complement strand
TGGGGGAGGTGCGAGCCTGAGCGAGCGGAGGGGGCGTTCGCGAGGAGGCGCGCGAGGCGGACGAACCCCGCGCGCGAGGAACGGACCTGGACCAAGGACGGCTTTTGGAATTGCAGGAAGGGATTGGATGGCTGGCCGTGGGCGCCGGCCCGCCGGCGGAGGGCGCGCACCCGGACGGGAGCGCGCGACCCCGGCGGGGCACCATGCCCCGGATGGATGAAGGGAAGCCCCCGCGCCCCCTGCCGGACTCCGGCGGGGCGCGGGGGCTCCTGCGCGTTCCCCTGCTGCAAAAGCTGGTCGTGGCGGACCTGGTCATCAACCTGGTGGCCTACTTCGTCATGCGCGGGGCCAGCGCGCAGTACGCGGACGAGATCATGCTGGGCTCGCTTCTCATCACCCTCTCGCTGAACACCGTGCTCGTCTACTGGTCGCTGCGTCCACTCCAGGCGCTGCAGATGACGGCCGCGCGCGTGGCCGCCGGCGACCTGGAGGCCCGCGTATCCCCGTCACGGCTGGCGGACCGCAACATCGCGCGCATCGGCATCACCCTCAACGCGCTGCTGGACCGGCTGCTGGCGGACCAGGCCCGCGTGCGCTACCTGACGGCGCAGGCCATCGGCGCGGCCGACGCGGAGCGCGCGCACCTCGCCCGCGAGCTGCACGACAGCACGGCGCAGTCGCTGAGCGCCGTGGAGATGCTGCTGGCCGCCACGCTGGCCGACGCGCCGGCCGGGCCCGCCGGCGCCGGCCTGCGCGAGCGGCTGGGCACCATGCGCGAGGTGGTGACGGAGGCCCTGCGCGAGGTGCGCACGCTGTCGCACCGCGTGCATCCCAGCGCCCTGGAGCACCTGGGCTTGGCCGCCGCGCTGGAGATGCTGGCCAAACGGACGCTGGAGCAGACGGCCATCCAGAGCCGCGTGGAGGCACGCGTGCACGCGGCCATCTCGCCGCTGGTGGCGTCCGTGCTGTACCGCGTGGCGCAGGAGGCGCTGAACAACGCGCTGCGCCACGCCGGCGCGCGCGGCATCTCCGTGCGGCTGGAGGTGGACGAGCACACGGCGCGGCTCACCGTGCGGGACGACGGCACGGGGTTCGACGTCAAGGCGGCCGAGTCCGCGCGAACGGGGATGGGGCTGTTCATGATGCGCGAGCGGCTGGTGCTGGTGAATGGCGAGCTGTTCATCCACAGCGACCTCGGGCGCGGCACCACGGTGCAGGCCGACGCGCCCAACACGGCAGAGGCACGGTGACGGAGCAATCCCCGGAGGGGCAGCGCATCCGCGTGCTGCTGGCGGACGACCACAGCGTGGTGCGGCTGGGGCTGCGCGCGCTGCTGGGCGCCGCGCCCGACATCGAGGTCGTGGGCGAGGCCACCAACGGCGCCGAGGCCGTGGAGCGCGTGCAGGCGCTGAACCCCGACGTGGTGGTGATGGACGTGTCCATGGCGGGAATGGACGGCGTGGCGGCCACGCGCGAGCTCACGCGGCTGCAGGTGCCCACGCGCGTGCTGGTGCTCACCATGCACGACGAGGAGGCGTACCTGGTGCCCCTGCTGGAAGCGGGCGCCATGGGATATGTAGTCAAGAGCGCGGCCAGCGCCACGCTGCTGGGCGCCGTGCGGACGGTGGCGCAGGGCCGCCGCTTCGTCCGGCCGGAGGCGGCGCCGGTGCTGGCGGAGGAGTTCGTGCGCCGCACCGCCGTGGACGAGACGCGCCAGCGGTACGAGTCGCTCAGCGAGCGGGAGCGGTCCGTGTTCCTGCTCTTTGCGCAGGGCTACTCCACGTCGCAGATCGGCGAGCGGCTGTTCATCAGCGCCAAGACGGCGGACACGTATCGCCGCCGCATCAACGAGAAGCTGGGGATGAGCGAGCGGGCGGATTACGTGCGCCTGGCGCTGGGCCTGGGCCTTCTCGCCGCCCCCGAATCCCCGTCCTGACGCCGATCAGGCTCGGTGGATGACCGACAACGCGGGGAGCACCGATCCCGGTGCTCCCCGCGCCTTTTGTATGATACACTGCCCCCCTGCACCCGCCGCGAAAACGCGTCATCCTGAGGAGCCGCCGCGCGATGATCGCCCGTGCACGATCCATGGCGGCGACGAAGGATCTTGCGTGCGATACTCGGAGCCGGCTCCCGCGCGCGGAATCGGCCCCCGAGGCACGCACGCAAGATCCTTCGGTCGCGCCCCAAGGCCTTGTGCGCGTGCAGGTCCGCGCGGGCGCTCCCTCAGGATGACGCTTTCTGCGGAGGTCGGGGAAAGGGGTCGAAGATCGCGCCGAGCGCGATCCGCATCCGCCACGCTGCCTTGCGCTTGACCGTGCTTTCCCGCCGCGCTCCATTGCACGGGCAACCGGACGATGCGCATCCGATACGATCATCCCCATCCGCCACGCAGAAGAGAGACGATGAAGATCCTGCTGTCCGCCGCGCTCCTGCTGGCCGCGTGCGCCCAGGCGCCGGCGCCCGCGTCCGAATCGGCGGCGGTGGCGCGCGCGGATTCCGTGCAGCCCGTGCGGCCGGGGATCGAAACCTTCCTGGCGGACGTGCCGGCGCGGCTGCGGGGCAAGCGCGTGGGCCTCATCACCAACCAGTCGGGGATCGACCGCGCGCGCAACTCGGACATTGACTTGATCGCGCGCCATCCGCAGCTCACGCTCGTGGCCCTGCTGGCGCCGGAGCACGGCATCCGCGGCACGGTGGAGGCCGGCGAGCGCATCGGCGACGAGCGCGATCCGCGCACGGGCGTCCCCATCTACTCGCTGTACCAGTCGGAGGATCGCGGCCCCACGCCGGAGATGCTGCGCGACGTGGACGTGCTGATCTACGACCTGCAGGAGGTGGGCGGCCGCACGTGGACGTACGTCTCCACCATGGCGCTGGCCATGCAGGCCGCCGCGCGCAAAGGCATTCCGTTCGTCGTGCTGGACCGGCCGAATCCCATCGGCGGCGACATCGTGGAAGGGGCGCTGCTGGACCCGCGCTTCACGTCGTTCGTGGGAATGTACCCCATCCCCGTGCGCCACGGGATGACGGTGGGCGAGCTGGCCACCTTCTTCAACCAGGCGCACGGCATCGGCGCGGACCTGGTCGTCGCACGGGTGGCGGGATGGGAGCGGTCACGGTGGATGGACGAGACGGGGCTGCCGTGGATCAACCCGTCGCCCAACCTGCGCTCCCTCGCCGCGCTGACGAGCTACCCGGGATCTGTCTACTTCGAGGGGACCAACGTCTCCGAGGGCCGCGGCACGGACCGCCCGTTCGAGCAGGTGGGCGCGCCGTGGCTGGACGCACCGCGCGTGGCGGATGCAATGAACGCCATGCGGCTGCCGGGCGTCCGCTTCGATCCCGTCACCATGTCCGTGGCGTCGACGGCCGGGAAGTACCCGGGGCAGACGATCCCCGCCATCCGCTTCGTCGTCACGGACCGGCTGGCGTATCGCCCCGTCCGCACGTCGCTGCTGCTGATCGACGAGATCCACCGGACGCACCCGCGCGAGTTCGAGTGGACGCGCACCATCGACCGCCTCACGGGCTCGGACCGCGTGCGGCTGGCGGTCGAGAACGGCACGCTGCCCGCCTTGCTGGAGGATTGGGACCGCGAGGCCGCCGCCTTCGCCGAGAGCCGCAAGCCGTATCTGCTCTACCCCTGATCCCCCTCGCTCCACGGGTGATTCAACCCTGACGCGAACGGCGCGGCGCGCTTGACCGACACAGCCACGGATTGGCCGCGCCGGTCCGGCAACGTGGCTGCGCGCATGGAGTTGCCTCGATCTTGCGATCTCCGTCGCCTGGCAGGACCCGCGAATCGACCTTCACCCGCCATCGAGGGGTAGCGTGTGACGCTCATCACGTGCAGGGAATGCGGCGGTACGATGTCGGACCAGGCGGCGGCCTGTCCGCACTGCGGCGCGCCGGCCGGAGGCACGTTCGCTGGGGCACCGGGCCCGCGGCGCGGACACGGGTGGGAGGGCAAGCTCTACGTGGGCCTGTGCTACGCCGCCGCCGTGTTCATCGCGCTCGGCGGCCTGCTGATCCTGGTGATGCCGATGGCCAGCGAGCCGCGCATCCGTGACACGGCGGAGCCCGGGATGATCCTGGCGTCCTACGGCGGATTGACGGCGCTGATGTTTGCCTGCGCCCGCGGCGTGCAGCGGTTTCGCGCGTGGGGCTGGTGGCTGGCGACGGGTATTTCCCTGCTCGCGGTGGTCGTCTGCGTCTACGCCCTGCTGAACCCGCCCGCGGGCACGGCGCCATCCAGCGTGCGCACGAGCGCGCTGCTCTTCATCGCCTTCCACGCCGTCTTCCTGCGCTACTTCCTGGCCCGCCGCCGCGACTTCGGCATCGGCGTGTAAGCGCGGCCGATCGAACGAAAACACGCGGGGAGCACTCGCCGGTGCTCCCCGCGTCGTTCATCGCCCCGTCTGGCCTCGACCGATCCATCGACCTACGTGGCGAGACCTTCCTTCATCAGCGCCAGCCCGAACGCCCACTGCCCCTCCGCCCCGGCGATGTTGAGCTCGCCGGCACGCATCCGCTGGTAGATGTCGGCGAGCGACGCGGGGGACTCGGCCGTTTCGCCGCCGGTCGCGCCGGGGTGGCCACCCCGCCGGGCGAGGTCCAGGAAGTTGGCGCCGGCCAGCGCCGCCACCAGCCGGCGGTTGTAGGCGAACCCGGCGGGAAGCGCGTCCACCGGCTCGCCCTCGTACGCCGCGAGCAGCTGGCGGCAGGCGTCGCCGTCCATCCGCAGGAAGACGGAGACGGTGGCGAGGTCGAAGAACGGATCGTTCGGCGCGGCCGTGTCCCAGTCCAGCAGCACGAGCCGCTCGCCGTCGAGCACGAAGTTGGACGGATTCACGTCGTTGTGGCTCAGCACGGGAGCGCCGCCCCGCGCGGGCGCCTCTTCCGCCAGCACCCCCTGGACCATTTCCCGCGCGAACTCCGGAATCGCCATGCCGCCGCGGACGGCCGTCCACGTATCGACGAGGAACGCCCGCGGGTCCGCCGGCCGCGCGTCCGTCGGGAGCGGAATTGCGTGCACCCGGCGCAGCGTCTGTCCCAGCAGCGTGATGGCGGCGCCGCGCGTCTGCGGGTTCCCGTACAGCGCGAAGAACGGAGCGCCCGCCACGAACTCGCTCACGACCGCGCGCCGCGCCTCGTCCTCGTGGACCACCCGCGGCGCCACCCCCGCGTCGGCCGCGAGCTGCTGGACGTGCAGCTTGCCGCGCCACGCGTCGAGCGGCTCGCCGGGGGCGGACACCTTCAGCACGAACGCCCGCCCGCCGGCGTCCACGCGGTGGACGCCGGCCCCCGAGAGCCCCTGCGCGATGCGGGTGATGGTGGTGTCGGGCCCACGCAGCTCCGCGGGCAGGCAGTCGTCGAGGTTCATCGGTTGAGGCTTCCGTATCCGTTTTGGTGCCGACAGCGATGATCTACTCAGCTCACCAACAACACTGCTGCCAACGTGGTTGTTGGCAACCCGGAGTGTGAAGAGAACACGTGGCCTTTCAAAGCCGCAATGGAGAAGCCCCGCCTGCAGATGCACAGGCGGGGCTTCGGCTTTCGGCTGATCAGGTCAATCCGCCGCGACCGTCTCCTCCACTTCGGCCGACGCCTCCGCCGCGACGATGCTGTCGGCGGGCAGGTACACCTCGCCGCCGCGCTCGCGGAACTCGGCGGACTTCCGCGCCATGCCGGTCTGCGCCTCCTCCAGCTTGGCCGCGTAGTCGCGCACGTCCTGCGTGATCTTCATGCTGCAGAACTTGGGGCCGCACATGCTGCAGAAGTGCGCGATCTTGGCGCCCTCCGCCGGCAGCGTCTCGTCGTGGTACGCCAGCGCCGTCACCGGGTCCAGCGACAGGTTGAACTGGTCGCGCCAGCGGAACTCGAACCGCGCCTTCGACAACGCGTTGTCCCACTCCTGCGCGCGCGGATGACCCTTGGCCAGGTCCGCGGCGTGGGCCGCGATCTTGTACGTGATCACGCCCGCCTTCACGTCGTCGCGGTTGGGCAGGCCCAGGTGTTCCTTGGGCGTCACGTAGCACAGCATGGCCGTGCCGTGCCACCCGATCTGCGCCGCGCCGATGGCGCTCGTGATGTGGTCGTACCCCGGCGCGATGTCCGTCGTGAGCGGCCCCAGCGTGTAGAACGGCGCCTCGTGGCACCACTCCAGCTGCTTGTCCATGTTCTCCTTGATGAGATGCATGGGCACGTGGCC
>NZ_DASURI010000180.1:0-5742 GCF_036280135.1 Longimicrobium sp. | reverse complement strand
CGGCGCTGGAGCAGCGGCTGGCGCTGGACGAGTGGGCGTACGGCACGGGCGTTCCCGCCAACGCCGTCCGCCGCCAGTCCGACGCGTTCACGCGCGTGGAGGCGCAGGCGCAGCGGTTCGCGGCCGGCACGCCCGCCGCGCAGCTGCAGACGGGCGAGTGGACCACGCAGGAGTGGCAGCAGTTCCTCGCCGCGCTGCCGGACACGATGACCGCGTCGCAGATGACGGCGCTCGACGCGCAGTTCCGCTTCTCGCGCTCTGGGAACAGCGAGATCCTGTTCGCGTGGCTGCAGATGGCGGTGCGCAACCACTACGACCCCGCCGTGCCCGCGCTGGAGCGCTTCCTGACCAGCCAGGGCCGCCGCAAGTTCGTGCGCCCGCTCTTCGCCAACCTGATGGAGCAGGGCGAGTGGGGGCAGCCGCTGGCCCGCCGCATCTACCAGCAGGCGCGCCCCGGCTACCACCCCGTGACGGCCGGCTCGGTGGACGAGATCGTGAAGTAAGCCCGGCTTCGGCCGGTCGGCGAAAAGGAGCGCCCGCCTTCGGTTCTACGAAGGCGGGCGTTCGCGTTTTCAGCATCCGCGCCGAATCCATGTGTTCCGCCACGTTCCCCCGTGGAGCGCTCCTTTTTTCCTCTTGGTCTGGACGAATCGTACGATTACCCTGCTCCCCCTGCGACGACACAAGTGCGCGGAATGCACTTGACAGTTGCACGACACACGTCGTACAATTCAGGGAGGAGCGGATGGGGTTCAAGGAGTACCGCGCGCTGTTGATCGAGGCGCTGCGATCCGGAGCGTACCTGCCCGAAGACCGGCTCGACGCACGGGAGAAAAACCTGCTGTCCGCCGGCACGGTGGATGAGCTGTTCGTGATCCGCCTGCTCCAGCGATGCGCCGGATGGGAATACAGCACGAGCAGGCACCATTTTCGTGAAACGGACTGTCACATCTTCACCCCGACCTACGGAGGCGAGCGGTGGTACGTAAAAGCCTACTGGCACCGCGGAATCGCCGTGGTCGTCAGCGTGCACCCGTAACGAAGCACCTGTGGAAGGAAGGCGACCCCGGCATCGGCGGCTGCCCGAACTGCTCGGCGGCGGCGGACACGCATATGCGCGTGCGTACCTACCACATGCACGAGAGCGGCATCGACGTGCCGGGCGTGCTGGTGGATGCATGCGATCAGTGCGGCACCGTCGTCGCGCTTCCCGCGCAGTCCACGCCGCGCCTGCTGGACGCGCGCGTTCCCATCAAGGAAGAGCAGCTCGAGGCGCGCATCCCCACGCACCTGGAGGATGTCATCTACCTGCTCGCGCGGGAGTTCTTCACGTCGGTACAGGCAGTCCGGCCGGCCGTGCTGCGCTTCTATCTAGGCGAGCTGCTGAACGACCCCGCGCTCGCCGAGCGCGTGCGGTTGCTGTCCGAGTCCGACTTGGCGGACGCACCGGCGCGCGCGCGCGTTTCCCTGCGCGTTCCGGCGGAGCTGCTGGCGGTCGTGCGCGAGACGGCGCGGGCGGCCGGCATGGCGAAGGACAGCGACCTGGTCCGCGGGCTGCTGCTCGCCGCCAAGGAGGACGTGCTGGACGGCCGGCATCCCGAGCGCATCCTGCGCCTGAGCGGGGCCGCGCAGGCACAGGGCGCCTACCGCCCGCCGTCGCCGTACATCGTGCGCGAGGGGCCGCCCTTCATCCCCGGAAGCAAGGCCCCGGAGTAGCGTACCTTCGTACCTCGTACCCTCGTACCTATCGGATCAGCGGCGCCAGCAGCCAGACCGCGCCCGTGATGACGAAGACGCCGATCACGTCCAGGATGATGCCGTAGCGCACCATCCGCATCAGCGGGACGTAGCCGGAGCCATAGACGATGGCGTTGCACGGCGTCGACACGGGCAGCATGAAGCCCAGGCTGGCCGCCATCGTGGCGCCCAGGGCGGGCACCAGCGGGTCCACGCCCTGCGCCACGGCAATGGAGATCACCACGGGCACCACCATGTTGGCCGACGCCGTGTTGGACGTGGTCTCCGACACCAGCACGGCCACGATCACCGACGCCACCAGCAGCCCGAACTCCCCGTGCAGGGGGATGATGCCCGTGAGCCCGCGGCCCACCGCCTCGGCCAGTCCCGTCTGGAACGAGAGCACGCCCAGCGCGAACCCGCCGCCGTACAGCAGGATCACGCCCCAGTCGATCTGCGCCGCCTCCTCCCAGGTGATGGCGCGCTTTCCCTCGTCGCCGGGGAGAAAGAACAGCAGCAGCGCGCCGATGAGCGCCGCGGCGGACTCCGGGATGCGCGCGCTCATCTCGCGGTAGAGCGCGCTGTCCTCGCCCAGGGTCAGCGCGAACAGGCCGGGGGTGATCCACAGCAGCGCCGTCACGCCGAACGCGATCGCCACGGACTTCTGCCCGCGCGACCAGGGACCCAGCCCGTCGCGCGCGCGGCGGATGACCTCCGTGCCCGCCCCCAGCGTGCGCACGCCGGCCGGCGACAGCGCGTTGAGGTACAGGTACAGGCAGATGAACAGCAGCACGACGACGGGCACGCCGATGGCCATCCACTCGAAGAAGGTGACCTCCTCCTTGAGCAGCCCGCGGATGAAGCCGATGCCGATCACGTTGGGCGGCGTGCCCACGGGCGTGGCCAGCCCGCCGATGGACGCGGCGAACGACGTCATCAGCATCAGCCCCGTGGCGTAGCGCGGGTCGATGGCGGGACGGTCGCCGCCGCCGGCCGCCATCATCACCGACAGGATGGACATGCCGATGCCGAACATCATGGCCGTGGTGGCCGTGTTCGACATCCACGCGCTCAGCGTGGCCGTCACGGCGCCGAACGCCAGCAGCACGCGCGACGGCCGCCCGCCGATCCACCGCATGGCCAGCACGCCGTACGCCATCCGCCGGTCCAGGCCGTGAAGGAAGATGGCCCGGGCGATGATGAACGAGCCGATGAACAGAAAGATCAGCGGATCGGCGAAGGGCGCGAACACCTCCTTGGCCGGCGCCACGCGCAGCACCACGGCCGCCGCCGCGCCCAGCAGCGCCGTGGCCGGCATGGGCAGCGCCTCGGTGATCCACAGGAGGACGACGGCCGCCATCACCGCCGCCAGCCGGTGCGCCTCGGGCTTCATCCCGCCCAGCGGCGCCAGCAGCAGCGCGGTGAAGACGATGGGTGCCAGCACCAGCCCCGCTCGGCCGCGGATGCGCTCGAAACGCTCCTCGCGTTCCGTAAGGACGTGGCGGATGGGCGCGGCGGGCGTGGGCTGACTGGGGAAGGTGTCGGTCACGGGACGGGCGGATGGAGCGAAGGAGGGTGCCGTGAGGAAGGCGACCAATCTGCCGCGCGGCGGGGCGAACCGCCAGCCATGGCGCGGCAGACCGCCTGCGTCTCGCGCGTTCCATCCCGCCCTGTACGTCGGCCGGCGGACGATCCATCCTTCGTGCCTCCGCCTGATGCCCACCGCACCGACCGGATCCGCAGATGCCCTCACCCACCGCATGGCTGGAGCGCCACGCCGCGCTCGGCGTCCCGCTGTTCCGCGTCTTCCTGGGCGCTACGCTCGTCTACGGCACGCAGGACAACCTGTTCAGCAACGCGCGGATGCTGGAGTTCCGCGACTTCGTGGCGCAGAACGGCTTCCCCGCCCCGCTCCTGAGCGCCTACCTGTCGGCGTACGCGCAGTTCATCTGCGGGCTGCTGATCCTTGTAGGCCTCGCGACCCGGTACGCGGCGGCGACCATGGTCATCAACTTTGCCGTGGCGCTGGGGATGGTGCACTGGGGCCTGCCGTTCAGCGCGAACATCTCGGCGCTGGCCATGCTCTTTGGCTCGCTGCTGCTCCTGTTCCACGGGCCGGGCGCGTACTCGGCGGATGCGGTCCTGCACCGCCGCGCCGGCTCCGTTCCCCCGTCAGGGCTGGCGGTGGAGTAGGCTCATCCACATCCGAAACGACAGCGAGGCCCGGCGGGCGGATTGCCTGCCGGGCCTCGTCGTGTCCGGTCTGCCCGAAACGCGTCAGCCGGCCACGCGGACGACGTGGTTGTCCTTCTTGCCTTTGCGGAGGAGGAGCACCTGGCCGTCGATGGCCTCTTCGGCGCGGACGCGCTGGTCCACGCTGCCCACGCGCCCGCCGTTGAGCGAGATGCCGCCGCCCTGGATCAGCCGCCGCGCCTCGCCCTTGGACGACGCCACGCCCGCCTCCGCCAGCAGGTCCACCACGCTCATCCCCTCGCCCTCCAGCCGCGTCCGCGCCACTTCCGTGGACGGCACGTCGGCGAACACGTCCAGCAGCTCGGCCGCGGGCAGCTCCTGCGCGGCGACGGAGCCAAAGAGCACGCCCGTGGCGCGTTCGGCGCGGGCCAGGCCCTCGTCGCCGTGCACCAGGCGCGTGACCTCCACGGCCAGGCGCCGCTGGGCGCCGCGGGCGGCGGCGTTCTGCCCGTGCTCCGCGACGATCCCGGCGATCTCCTGGACGGACAGGAACGTGAACGCCTTGAGGTAGTGCTCCACGTCGCGGTCGTCGGTGTTCAGCCAGAACTGGTAGAAGCGAAAGGGCGACGTGCGGTCCGCGTCCAGCCACACCGTCCCCGCTTCCGTCTTGCCGAACTTGACGCCGCTGCTGGTGGTGATGAGCGGCTGCACGATGCCGTGCACGTGGCGGCCGCGGGTGCGGCGGATGAGCTCCATCCCCGCCGTGATGTTGCCCCACTGGTCGCTGCCGCCCAGCTGCAGCGCGCAGCCATACCGGTCGTTGAGCACCCCGAAGTCGTGCGCCTGCAGCAGCGAGTAGGCGAACTCCGTCACCGACAGCCCGCCCTCCTGCTCCAGCCGCCGCGCGACGGAGTCCTTGGCCAGCATGTAGTTGACCGTGAAGTGCTTGCCCACGTCGCGCAGGAACTCGATGAGCCCCAGCCCGCCCAGCCAGTCGTGGTTGTCGATGACCCGCGCGGCGTGCTCGCCCTCGAAGTCCAGGAAGCGGCCCAGGGTGTCGCGCAGCCCCTGGACGTTGCGCTCCACGTCGGCGCGGGTGAGCAGCTGGCGCTCGGCCGTCTTGCCGCTGGGGTCGCCGATCATCCCCGTGCCGCCGCCCACGAGCGCGATGGGGTTGTGCCCCGCGCGCTGCAGCCGCATGAGGGCGATGATCTGCAGCAGCGAGCCCACGTGCAGACTGGCCGCCGTGGGGTCAAAGCCGATGTAGCCCGTCACGGGCCCGTTGTCGAACAGCTGCCGCGCCCCTTCGCTGGCGCTGTGAACGAGGCCGCGCGCCTCGAGGTCGTCAAAGAAATGGGTGCTCATCGGTAGCGTTTCGATCCACGTCCGCGGGAGTGCCGTCAACGAGCGGGAGTTTACCGCATTCCGCCGTTCCGGCAAAGGTGCGGGGACATCGGATGCGGCGAAGATCCGTCCGCGCCGGCCTCCGGGTCCGGTGAACCGCCCGCATCCAAACCTCTTTTCACGACTGTATTGGCACGGAATGTGAATACCGGACAAAATCGGCTTTCCTGCTCGTCATCGGGAGGAGCGCCTTCCATCCCTGTGCATCCCTCACGGAGCCGAATCACGCCGTGGTGACTCGTCGTACGGCGCTGTCCGCTTGCGATCTGATTTCGCCGTCGTGCGCGCCGAGTGTCCAGGCGTGCGCGTGTCGTCGTGACGTCGTTGTTTCCGTTTTCATGCGTACATCACGGCCGCGCCCGCTGAGGGCGCGGCCGTTTTCGTCCGGCTCCGACGGGCGGGGCCGGC
>NZ_DASURI010000179.1:0-2182 GCF_036280135.1 Longimicrobium sp. | reverse complement strand
CGCACGCGGTGGCCGCCATCGTGAGCGCCGCGAGCGCGGCGAATCGAACCTTGGTGATCATGGTTTCTCGTGCCCGTGGTCATGGAAAAGCCGCCCACCCCCGTGGGGGACGGGCGGCTTCGCCAGCGGTGGATGGCACGTTCCGGGCCGCGGGCCCTCACCGTGGGGGCCCTCACCCCGCTCGTTCCTCGCGTCCCTCTCCCGCAAACTGCGCGGGAGAGGGCGTACACTTCGACGAGCCGTGGTGCGGGGGCGGCCGGCAGCCAGCCGGTACTACGGTTCACCCTCCTGCCGAGGAACCGTGCTTCGCGTCGGGTGGCGGCCCGTGTTGGCGGTTGAAGCCCTGTTCGCAGAGCGCGTCGGCGCGAGACAGGGCTTATCGCTGTCCCAGCGGCGGCTTTAGCCGCTCAGGCTGGGGCTCGCCCTGCATCCTTTCGCACTTTCGCACTAACGCACTCCCCGTTCACCCACCGCGCGCGGTGTTGATCACGTTCACCTGGCGAAAGCGCGCGGCGGGGGAGCCGTGCGAGACGGCGTTCAGCTGGCTGGGCTCGCCCTTGCCGTCGAAGAAGGTGCCGCCCACGAAGTACGTCGACGGCCCGCCGATCAAATCCATGGAGTTCCAGAACTCCGGCGTGCGGATCTGGTACGCCACGTCGCGCAGCATCTGCCCCTTCTTGCCGTCGCGGATCTCCCAGTACACCTGCCCGCCGAACTGCCCGTTGTAGCGCTGCTGGTCGATGGAGAACGAGCCGTGCCCGTCGATCAGGATGCCGTTGCGCACGCCCGCGATCAGCTCGTCCAGCGGCACGTCGCGCTCGGGGTGCGGCATGAGGTTCACGTTGGGCATCCGCTGGAACTGCACGTGCGCCCAGCTTTGCGCCGTGCTGTTGCCATGGCTGCGCACGGGCCGCCCCTGCGACGCGTACCACTCCGCCAGCATGGGCGCCTGCTCGCGCGTGGTCTGCAGGTCGTTCAGAATGCCGTTCTTGACGATCAGGTACTCGTCCGGCCGCACGCCCTCGTCGTCCCAGCCGATGGTGGCCAGCGAGCCGGGGGCGTTGCGCTCCGCCTGCACGTTCATCAGGTCCGGGCCGTAGCGAAAGCGGCCCAGGTAGTCGCGTACGGGGTGGATGAACGACGTGCCCGCGTAGTTCGCCTCGTATCCCATGATGCGGTCCAGCTCCGTGGGATGCGCGATGCTCTCGTGGATGATGAGCCGCAGGTGCGTGGGCAGCAGCACCAGGTCGTAGCGCCCCGGCTCGATGGGCTTGGCGCTCAGCTTGGCGGCCGCCTCTTCCGCCCAGACGGCGGCGCGGGCGGGCAGGTCGGACTGCACGACGTACTCGTAGCCCAGCCCGCGCGGCGGCACGTCCGTGCTCATCCGCGTCTGGAAGTCCGATCCACCCTCGGCCACGGCCGTTACGGTGGTGACGGGATAGGTGCGGGTGAGGGTCTGCGTGATGTACGAGCCCTCCGTGCTGGCGAACACCTTCTCCTCGCGCACGAAGAAGAGCGAGGTGGTGACGAACCGCGCCCGGGGCACGCGCAGGGCGGCCTCGTTGGCGCTGATGAGCAGCCCCACCTTGTCCTCGACGGAGACGTCGAAGGGGTCGATCTCCATGGGCGAGCGCCACGTGGCGTCGGGGTACGCCTCCACGGGGGCCAGCTCCACGGGGCGCTGCTGGACGGCCGCGTTGGCCCGCGCCTGCGCCACAGCCAGCCGGGCCACGCGCGCCACTTCGTCCACCGTCACGTCGCGGCTGGCGGCGAACCCCCACGCGCCGTCGGCCAGCACGCGCACGCCAAAGCCGTACGTCTCCGCGTCGTCGAACTCCGTGATCTGCCGCTCGCGCGTGCCGATGGACTGCGTGCGGTTGCGCTGGATGCGCACGTCGGCGTAGCGGGCGCCGGCGGAGCGGGCGGCCTCCAGCGCGCGGGCGGTGAGCTCGCGCTCGTCCACGTCCTGCATGCGGCCGTGCAGCGTGCGCGGCCCCACTAGGGCCAGCCCGGCCGCGCCCGTGGCGCTCCGCTGGATGAACTCTCGGCGTCTCATGGATGTACGGCGGGTGCAGGATGGGATCGGCGTGCGGCGGAATGCTAAACTTTCAGCACGTTGCGACGGCCGATGGGATTCCGCAAGCCCGCCGGATGCGCGTCCGGCGGGGGGGCGCACGTGGCG
>NZ_DASURI010000178.1:0-4373 GCF_036280135.1 Longimicrobium sp. | reverse complement strand
CTGCCGTCGATGCTGCCGGCCCCGGTGGATACCCTGCACGCGATGCTCAGCCGGCCTGACCGTGCGGACCCGGACATCGTGATGCTCTGCTGTCTGGAAGTCGCGGCGTGGGCGCGGGGCGCCGGTCTGCGGCACACGGCGGTCGCGTTTGCGCAGGCCGGCGCGGAGGCGGCGCCGGAGTCCGGCGACGCGGCGGTGTTCACAGGCGTCTGCGCGCGGGAAGCGGGTCAGCTGGCGCGCGCGGAGACGTGGTTCCGGCGGGCCGTCCCGGTCGCGCGCCGGGAGCAGAACTGGACGGCGCACGCGTCGGCCCTGGTGGAGCTGGGAGTGGTGTGCGAGCGCAGGGGGGAGCTGCTCCGTGCTGAGCGTTTCTACCGTCGCGCGATGCGAGTCGCGCGTGGACACGGCGACGCCGCGGAGGAGATGCGGGCTGCGCACGGCCTCTTCCGGCTCGCCCGCCAGAAGGGCGACGACGCCGGCGCGGCGCAGTTTGCCCTGAGTGCGGAACTGGCGCTCGACGCCGATGAGGCGGGGGCCGCGGATCTCCTGCTGGACCTCGCGCGATTCTGGACCGACGTGGGTGAAGGCGGGCGCGCGAGCGAGGCACTGCGGCGCCTTGTTCCTGCGGTGCTGACGATGGAGCCCGCGGGGCAGCTTGCCACCTTCGCGCTGACGGCGCGGGCGCGCGCGGAGCCGGGGCACCCGCAGGCCGGCGCAGTGGCGTGGCAGGCCGCGTGGGCCCTGCTGGGGAACAGCGAGCTCCCTGACGCGGTGCGGTACGCGGCGGCGATTGACCTCGCGCATGCGGCTCGGACGACGGGTGACCCGCGTGCGTTCGGGGCCGCGCGACGGGCCGTGCTGGGTCTGGCGCCGCCAGCGGAGCGTCCCGCCGTTGCGGAGCGTCTGGACGAGCTCTGGTCGGATGAGGAAATCCACCGCGTGGACAGGGCATCATGAGCGAGCCGGAACGCACTCCCGCGGAAGGCGAGGAGCCAGCCGCCACCATCTACGGCCCGGCGTGGCTGGATGCGCGCGAACGGATGGTGTGGATCGAGGATGAGGACGCGCGTGCCTTGCTGGCCTTGGCCATGGACCTGGTGGAAAGCGGGTGGGACGCCGTGCGGGGGCTGCAGCGCTGGGCAGAGCAGCACCGCGAGCCGGACCGTCCGGACGATGAGTATGGGGCGCTCCTCACGTTCGCCGAGTCCGAGCTGCAGGAGGTCTTCCGGTCGATGGCGTTCAACCTTGCCGACCTGGTGACGGGATGGCCGGGGCTCGGCCTCCCACCGGACAACGACATCGACGCGCATCGGTCCGAGTTCGGCCGGTACGCGACGGTGCTCGTCCTCGCCACGGGGGCGGCGGTAGACGTTCCGGACGGGTTTCGCGCCTTGGTCCGCCAGGTCGCCCGCCTGCTGCCAGGCGGCGAGTGGTTTAATCGTGTCACGGAGACGTTCGCCGCGATACAGGACGTTTCCAACAGCGAGATCACCGCGGATACGGCCCGTCAGGCAGTCGATTTTCTTCTGCATGGGCTGCCGGAGTCGGAGCGCGAACGGGTAAGCGGCTTCGTGGTGCAGGACCTCGAAAACCGGTACGAGGCGGCGGGCGAGCCGCCGCCGCCCTGGCTCGACCTGCTGAAAGGTTTCTTCGCGACAGGAGAGAATCCGGATTCGTGAGGTCAGGATCCGGATCGGCGAGTTCACCACGAGCGTGGATGGGCACCCTCACCGTCATCGGCGCGCTGGTGCTGTGGGGGCCCCCAGAGAATCCGCTAACCCCAGTTGGCGAGAAGATGCGGGAGTATCGCGGGCGATGGTCGGACCGGCCCATTCGAGTTGGTGCGACGTGGATGTTCGGGAGCGGAAACTAATACAGGAGGAACCCCGATGAGGATCTCGTTCATCAGCGCCGCCGGCCTCTTCATGCTGGGGTGTGTCCCCGGCACTCCGCGGCCGGCCGTAACCCCGAGTAACGCCTGCCCGCGTGTCGGCGCCGCCGAGGCGCCCAGCGGGCGCAGCCCCGTTCAGCGTCCGCTCTTCATCGACGCCAGGGCCTTTGCGGTGACCACTCCCGAGAACGTCGCAGATGTCACCCGCGCGATGGACGCGCTCCTCCAGGCGACCCAGCGGTGCCCGTCCTCACGGCTCCAGGAGCGCTCGTGATGGCTCGACCTGCTCGTGGCCCGGAGTTCATGAAGCCCCTGACCGTTGGCGGGGAGGCGGGTGCGACGATCGTGCGCGAGTTGCCGCAGGAGGTCGCGCTCACGACGTGGCAGACGCTCTCCAGCGTTCTCCTGTGGGCCGGCCAGGAACCGGCATGGCGCGGCGATCTGTTCGAGGTGACGGCCATGAGGGAGTGGGAGGAGCGCCTGCTCCGCGAGGAGTGGGACCCGGAACTCCGGGACCCCCTCGCCGTCCTGGTCGGTGAACTCGCCCGGTTGGAGCACGGCTCCCCGCAGGCCATCGCGCAGGCATGTCTCTGCGTAACCGACTGGGCCACCGAGCGCTGCTACTGGGCGACCGCGATCGCCTTTGCGGAGGCCGCCGGGCTGAGCTGGCCCGAACAGCCGCAGTACGCGTGGACGGCCGGGCGGCTGATGCGTGCCCGCGGGCTCGTGCGCGAGGCGACGGCCTGGCTGAAGCGCGCCGAAAGAGTTGCGGTCCATAAACGCGACCGCGACCTGCAGGCGCGCGCGCTGATTAGCCAGGGGAACCTTCATGCCTTCGTCGGCGGCGACCTTCGGAAGGCCCTCAAAGCCCATGGAGACGCCCTTCGCATCGCCCGCCGGCACGGACTACGAAATCGAGAAGGCGAAGCGATGCACGATCTCTTCGTCGTAACGTGGTACCTCGGAAGATCGCGCGAGGCGGAGGAGTACGCGGCCGGGGCTGTCGAGATCTACAAGAGCAGCTCGCACCCGCGGCTTCCCGCCCTGGCTCACGATATCGCGACCTCATGGGCCGCGGAGGGCTGCTATGGGCCGGCGCTCCAGGTACTCGAAGCCGCAGCAGCGCAGTTCGACGAGCCCTCCGACCGACTTCAGGTGCTCGCATCCCTTGCCTTCGCCGCCGCCGGGTCCGGGAATGCGGTGGCGTTCTCCGCAGTCACCGGTGAAATCCAAAGTCTTCCGGACCCGGTCGTCGACCAGTCCGGCGCCGCGCTGCTCGACGTGGCGCGGGGAGCGGCGCTACTGGCGGACTGGGCACTGGCGGAGCAGCTGGCAAGCAGGGTGGTGGAGCGCTCCCACCCCTGGACCGAAGGTAGGCTCCGGGACATCGCGCACGACGTCCTCCACGACGTGCTGAGGCGCCAGACGCCCGCGGCCGAGGGAACCGGGCATGGTCATCCGCGTGCTGCGCGTCTCGCGGGTGAAATCGTCGCAGCCCTTCGGGCATAGAAATTCGACGCGCCGGTCAAAGCGATCCGGCATCGATCGTCCGTCCGGGCGCAATCTGCGTGCGCTACCGAATCGTTCGGGCGACGAAAGTATCCTCAATCAAAGGCTGATCAACATGCACAGGTTACATCACCTGGTGGTTCTCGCCGTCGCCGGAGCGTCCGCCACCTTCTTCCCCGTGCCCTCCCGCGCGCAGGCAAACACCTGTCCTGGCACCTCGGTGCATCAGGAAGCACGCGTTCGCAATTTCCTGGCGGCAGAGCACACGGCTCCTGTCCGCCAGCAGCTCGGCCTTGCCGGCGTCTTGCCGGGCGACGTACGGCACCTGCACGACGAAGCCGATCGGGAGACCTGTGCCAGGCTGTGGGATGCTCTGCGGGCGGGGGACGCGGAGAGTTCGCCACCGGCCGACACGACGTTCTCGGAGACGTGTGGCAGGCTTTTGACGGCGCTGTGGGCCATGGATGAGAGGAACCGGGGGCCCGCAGACACGACGCTCGCGGGGCCGTGCGACAGACTGCGGAACGCGCTGGAGGCCCAGGCCGGGGAACACCCACAGCTGGGCCGCACGGCGTTCTTCGAGGCGGGCGGTTTCTACTTCCTCGCCATTTCGCGCCCGACGCCCCAACCCGCTTCCGGCGCCGCGATCGACGAGGCGAGCAGCCAGCTGTACGTCATCGACCGTGGCTTCCGCTTCGTGGTCCGCCTGCTGGCATAGGGGAACGTCGCCGCGGCGGGTGGAGATACGGATGGAAGGAACGAAGGACAGCGATATCCGATCGGTTCTGTATGCAACAGAACTCGCCCGTCACGCGGCGTGCTCCGGCTCGCTCGTAGTCCCCGAGCTGGAAATCTGCCAGCGAGAGTTCCGCATTGACGTCGCCGTGGTGTCGGGGACCGCCCTGCATGGATACGAGATCAAGAGCGACCGTGACACCCTCAGCCGCCTTCCGGCCCAGGCTGTGGCGTACGG
>NZ_DASURI010000177.1:0-3024 GCF_036280135.1 Longimicrobium sp. | reverse complement strand
GAGCCGGAGTTCCCCGGCTGAGCGCCGCTTTCCGGCACTGCGCACGGGGGCGATCTCCACCGGGTCGCCGCCGTTCCTGTTCGATGCGGTAGACTGGTCTTGCGCGCGAGCCGCGCGCGAGATACAAACGGGTATGGCTTCCAGATGCAATCGGCTGAGTGGGAGGGGGTGTGGCTGAGGGGACGGACGCGGGCGGCCGCTTCGACCTCTACCCCGCCATCGACCTGCGCCGCGGGCGCTGCGTGCGGCTGGAGAAGGGGCGGGCGGACCGCGAGACGGTCTACGGCGGCGATCCCCACGGGGTCGCCGCCGGTTTCGTGGACGCGGGCGCCCGCTGGATCCACGTGGTGGACCTGGACGCCGCGTTCGGCGACGGCAGCAACCGCGCCCTCATCCGCGACCTCGCGTCGTCCCTGGGCGTGCGCGTGCAGACGGGCGGCGGGCTGCGCTCGGAGGCGGACCTGGCCGAGGTGCTGGAGAGCGGCGTGGCCCGCGCGGTCATCGGGACGGCAGCCATCGAGAACCCGGAGCTCGTCCGCCGGGCCGTGGAACGCTGGGGGGCGGAGCGCATCGCCGTGGGACTGGACGCCCGCGGGCGCCGTCCTGCCGCGCGCGGCTGGCTCGAAGAGAGCGGAACGGACCTGTTCGACCTCGCGCGGTCCCTCGTGGACGTGGGGGTGCGCACCATCATCCACACCGACATCGAGCGCGACGGGATGATGATGGGACCGAACCTGCCGCTTTCCGTGGAACTGGCGGCGCATTCCGGCGCGGAGGTCATCGTCTCCGGCGGCATGCGCGGGATGGAGGACGTGCACGCCGTGGCCACCGCGTCGCGCGAGGGGCGGGGGATTGCCGGCGCCATCATCGGCAAGGCGATCTACGAGGGCGCGCTGGACCTGCCCGCCGCGCTGCAGGCGGCGGGCTGATGGCGCGCGTCTTCGTGCTGCGCGTGCGGCGCGGCGTGAGCGTGCACTCGCTGGCGTCCATCGTCCAGCAGTATACGGGGCTTCCACTTCCGGAGGCCAGGCGCGCCGTGGAGCGTGCCCGCGCCGGCGAGCGCGTGGAGCTGGACCTGGACGACGAGTACGCCGCCTACGACCTGGCGAGCGTGCTCTCCGACCTGGGCGCCGCGTCCGACGTGGACGAGTCGTTGTAGCGCCCGGCCGATCCCGTTCGATGTCGAAGGAGGCGCATCCCCGCGGCTGGGGATGCGCCTCCTTCGCGTTTCCTCGACTCGAAGCCCGGAGCGGATGGTGCCTAAAACGAGCGCTCCGGACCGGACCGCCGTGCACGCGCATGACCACCTCGGTCCCCTCCGGATCGCTCCGATCCTTCCTCGTCCGAATCTGCGTATCTGCCATTTTTTCAGCCACTTGCGCGATTTCCTCTCCGCTGTTAGCTGTACAAAGTAGACGACGTACGACCGGCTGTTCCCTTCGCCCATGGCGTCCATGATCCCGGAAACCCACGAAGAGGCGAACGCCTCCACGCTGCGCGAGATCGAGCGGGTCGTCGCGCGCGGCGAGTCGCTGCAGGTGGAGTTCAAGCGCACCACGGGCCAGCGCACCGACGCGGCGAAGACCATCTGCGGGATGCTGAACGCGTCCGGCGGCTTCGTGATCTTCGGCGTGACGGACGATGGCCGTCTCGTGGGCATGCAGGTGACGGCCGCCACGCTGGCGGACGTCGCGCGCGAGCTGCGGCGCATGGACCCGCAGGCGCTGCTCTCGCCCGAGGCGGTGGAACTGGGGAACGGGCTCGCGCTCCTCCTCGTCCGCGTGCCGAAGGGCGACGGGCCGTACACGTACGACGGCCGGCCGTACCTGCGCGTGGGCCCCACGACGGAGCTCATGCGGACGGAGGAGTACCAGCGCCGGCTCCTGGAACGGATGCACTCCGTCACCCGGTGGGAGACGCAGCCGGCGCAGGGCATCACGCTGGATGAGCTGGACGCGGACGAGGTCGTCCGTACGGCGGAGGAGGCCATCCGCCGCAACCGGCTGGAGGAGCTCGCCTCCCGACGCGTAAAGGACCTGCTGCTGGGCTTTGGTCTGCTGCGCGACGGCGTGCCGATGAATGCCGCCGTCGTCCTGTTCGGCCGCGCGGACCGGCTGATGCCGCTGTATCCGCAGTGCACGCTGCGGCTGGCGCGCTTTCGCGGGCGCGACATGTCGGAGTTCATCGACAGCCGCCTGGAGGTGGGGAACGCGTTCCAGCTGTTCATCAAGGCGCAGCGCTTTCTCCGCGAGCACCTGCCCGTCGCTGGCCGCGTGGTCCCCGGCCTCTTCGAGCGCGTGGACGATCCCCTGTATCCGCCCGTGGCGTTGCGCGAGGCGCTGGCCAATGCGTTCTGCCACCGCGACTACGGCATCCACGCGGGATCCGTGGGCATCGCCATGTTCGACGACCGCCTGGAGATCACAAGCACGGGCCCGCTCCGCTTTGGCCTACGCGCGACGGACCTGGTGGGGCCGCACCCGTCGCTGCCGTGGAATCCCACGATCGCGTCCGTCTTCTTTCGCCGTGGGCTGATCGAGCGGTGGGGCCGCGGCACCATCAAGATCGGCGAAGCGACGGAGCGCGCCGGCCTCATCTCGCCCGAGTTCCACGAACGCGGCGGCGAGGTGGTCGTGCGCTTCTTCCCGGGCGCCTACGTCCCCCCGACCCGTGTCTCCCACGAGTTGACGGAGCTGCAGCGCGAGCTGCTGGCCCTGCTCGCTGATCTCGGTCCGTCTCCCTCGGTCTCGCTCCTGTCCAGCCTCTCGGAGCCGATCTCCTATCCGACGCTGATGCGGAACCTCGGGCAGCTCGTCTCCTACGGTCTGGTCGAACGAACGGGCTCGGCGCGCAATACGGCGTGGCGGCTGATCGGCACGTCGAGATCGCTGCTGCTTCCTCCATCGCACCGATCCGAGCCGGACGACCGTGAGAGGATGTGAGAGGATGTGAGAGGATGTGAGAGGATGTGAGAGGATGTGAGAGGATGTGAGAGGATGTGAGAGGATGTGAGAGGATGTGAGA
>NZ_DASURI010000176.1:0-7533 GCF_036280135.1 Longimicrobium sp. | reverse complement strand
GCGCCCCCGCGGGGGAGCCCCTCTTCCACACCCTGCTGGCCGTGGAGAACTACCCCGTGGAGGCCCTGGGGGACGATGGCGAGGCGCCCGGGGTGCGGGTGGAGGCCATCGTCTCCCGCAGCGGGTTTCCCCTGACCCTGTCGGTGGTGCCCGGCGCGCGGCTGCGGCTGCGCGCGCGCTACCGCCGCGACCGCGTGGACGACGACGGGGCGGCGCGGATGCTGGGGCACCTCGCGTCGCTCCTGCGGGGGATGGCCCGCGCGCCCGACGCCCCCCTGGCCGCCGTGCCTCTCCTGGGCGACGAGGAGCGCCGCCGCGTGGTGGAGGAGTGGAACCGGACGGACGCGGAGCGTCCCGCGGGGCCGTCCCTCTACGCGGCGTTCGAGCGGCAGGCCGCCCGCACGCCGGACGCCGTGGCCGTGGCCTGCGGGGCGGACCGGCTCACCTTCGACGCGGCGCGGCGGTCCGCCAACCGGCTGGCCCGGGCGCTGCGCCGCCGGGGCGTGGGCCCGGAGGCGCGCGTGGCCGTGTGCCTGGAGCGGGGGACGGAGCAGGTGACGGCCCTGCTGGGCGTGCTGGCGGCCGGCGGCGCCTTGGTGCCGCTGGACCCGGCGTACCCCGCGGAGCGCAAGGCGCTCGTCCTGGCCGACGCGGGCGCGGCGGTGCTCGTGACCCGCGCGCCCCTCCTGGCCGGCTTTCCCGCCGCCCTTCCGCCCGTGCTGCGGCTGGACGCCGACGGGGACGAGGTCCGGGGGGAGCGTGACGCGCCCCTGCCCGGCGCCGCCGGGCCCGCCACCCTGGCGTACGTCATCTACACCTCCGGCTCCACGGGCCGCCCCAAGGGGGTGATGGTGGAGCACGGCTCCGTGCTGAACCTGGTGGCGCTGCTGGACGGCGCCGTCTACCACGCGTGGAGCGGCGGTCCGCCCCCCGTGGTGAGCCTGAACGGGCCCGTCACCTTCGACACCTCCGTCAAGCAGTGGGCGCGGCTGCTGGCGGGGAGCACCGTGCACGTGGTGCCGGACGAGGCGCGCTACGACGGCGCGGCCCTGGCGGCGTACGTGCGCGCGCACGGCATCCAGGTGCTGGACTGCACCCCCGCGCAGCTGCGGCTGCTGCTGGACGCGGGGCTGGGCGAGGCCGGCGACGGGCTTCCCGCCGACATCCTCGTGGCCGGCGAGGCCATCGACGGGGCCACCTGGCGGCGGATGCGCGAGGCGCGGGGGCCCCGCTTTCACAACCTGTACGGTCCCACGGAGTGCACGGTGGACGCCACGGCATGCGCCGTCCGCGACGCGGGGCCCGTGCCCGTCATCGGCCGGCCGGGGGCCAACGTGCGCGCGTGGGTCGTGGACGGCTGGGGGCGCCCCGCCCCCGTGGGCGTTCCCGGCGAGCTGCGCGTGGGCGGGGCGGGGGTGGCCCGGGGGTACCTGGGGCGCCCCGGGCTCACGGCCGAGCGCTTCGTGCCGGACCCCTTCGCCGGGGTGCCGGGGGCGCGGCTGTACCGCACGGGCGACCGCGCGCGCTGGCTCCCCTCCGGCGTGCTGGAGTTCCTGGGGCGCGCGGACCACCAGGTCAAGGTGCGGGGGTTCCGCGTGGAGTTGGGCGAGGTGGAGGCCGCCCTGGCCCGCTGCCCCGGCGTGCGCGAGGCGGCCGCCGCCGCGCGGGAGGACGCGCGCGGCGAGGGCGTGCTCGTGGGCTATGCGGCCGGCGCGGGCGTGGACGCCGGCGCCGTGCGCGCGGCCCTGCGCGACCGGCTGCCCGCGTACATGGTCCCTTCCGTCCTCGTGGTGCTGGACGCGCTTCCCCGCACGCGCCACGGCAAGGTGGACCGCGCCGCCCTCCCGGCCCCGGAGGCCCGCGCGGGCGCGGGGGCGGACCCCGTCCCGCCCCGCACCCCCGTGGAGGCCGGGCTCGCGGCCATCTGGGAGGCCGTGCTGGGCACGGGCCCCGTGGGCGCGGACGACGACTTCTACGCCCTGGGCGGGCACTCGCTGCACGTGGCGCGGGCGGCATCCCGCATCCGCGAGGCGTTCGGGGTGGAGGTGCCCCTGCGGGCCTGCTTCGAGGCGCGCACCCTGGCGGAGCTGGCCGCGCGGGTGGAGGCCGCCCTGCGCCAGGGCGCGGGCGACGCGCCGCCGCCCCTGGTCCCCGTCCCCCGCGACGGGCCCCTGCCGCTCTCCTTCGCGCAGCAGCGGCTGTGGTACCTGCACCAGCTGGAGCCGGACGGATCCGCCTACCACATGGCGAGCGCCTTTCGCCTTCGCGGCCCCCTGGACGCGGGGGCGCTGGCCGGCGCGCTGTCGGCGCTGGCGCGGCGGCACGAGGCCCTGCGGACGGTCTTTCCCGCGCCCGACGGGCGGCCCGTGCAGGACATCCGCCCCCCGTCCCCCGTCCCCCTTTCCCGGGTGGGGCTGGACGGCCTGCCCCCCGCGGCGCGCGAGGCGCAGCTGGGGCGGCTGGCGCGGGCGGAGGCGGCGCGCCCGTTCGACCTGGCCGCCGGGCCCCTGCTGCGCGCCACGCTCGTCCGGATGGGGATGGACGACCACGCCCTTCTCCTTACCCTGCACCACGCCGTGAGCGACGGCTGGTCCACCGCGGTCATCGTCCGCGAGGTGGCGGAGCTGTACGCGGCGGGGCGGGCGGGGCGCGCCCCCCGGCTGTCCCCCCTCCCCGTGCAGTACGCGGACTACGCCGCGTGGCAGCGGGCGTGGCTGCGGGGCGAGGCGCTGGAGGAGCAGCTGGCCTGGTGGCGCGGCGCGCTGGCCGGCGCGCCCCCGCTGCTGGAGCTGCCCACGGACCACCCCCGCCGTCCCGTCCAGGGCTCGCGCGCGGGGCGCGTGGTCCTCGCACCGGCGCCGGAGACGGCGCGGGCCGTCCGCGCGCGGGCCCGGGCGGAGGGGGCCACCCCGTTCATGGTGCTGCTGGCGGCGTGGCAGGCCCTCCTGGCCCGGTACGCGGGCACGGACGACGTGCTCGTGGGGACGCCCGTGGCGGGGCGCACGCGGCTGGAGGTGGAGGGGCTCATCGGCCTGTTCGTCAACACGCTGGTGGTGCGCGGCGACCTGTCGGGCGCGCCGGACGCCCGCGCGCTGCTGGGCCGCGTCCGCGCGCGGGTGCTGGAGGCGCAGGCGCACCAGGACCTCCCCTTCGAGCGCCTGGTGGAGGCCCTGGAGGTGGAGCGCACCCAGGCCCACGCGCCCCTGGCGCAGGTGAGCTTTACCCTGCTGGAGGCGGGCCCCGCGCCGGCCCTGGACGGCCTGCGGGTGGATCCGCTCCCCCCCGCGGCCGCCGCCGCCAAGTTCGACCTGGCCCTGTCGTTCACGGACGACGGCGTGGCGCTGCGGGGCGAGCTCGCCTACCGCGCGGAGCTGTGGGAGCCCGCCACGGCCGCGCGGATGGCGGCCCACTTCCAATCCCTCCTGGAGGGGATGCTGGCGGATCCGTCGCGCCCCGTCGCCGCCCTGCGGCTCCTCCCGGAAGCGGAGCGGTCGTGGCTGCTGGAGGCGGGGCGGGGAACGCCGGGCGCGCGGGGGGCGCCGGGGTGCGTGCACGAGGGGATCGCGGCGCGGGCGCGGCGCACGCCGGACGCGCCGGCCGTCGTCCACGGGGCGCGGGTGATGACGTACGGGGCGCTGGACGGGGCCGCCAACCGCCTCGCGCGGCACCTGCTGCGGTGTGGGGCGCGGCGGGACGACCGGGTGGCCGTCTGCGTGGAGCGGGCGCCGGAGATGGTGGTGGCCATGCTGGGCGCGCTCAAGGCGGGGTGCGCGTACCTGCCGCTGGACCCGTCGTATCCGCCGGAGCGGCTGGCGTACCTGCTGGGGGACGCGTCCGCGGCCGTGCTGGTGGCGGACGGGTCCACCGTCGGCCGTCTTCCCGCGCACGGGGGGCGGACGGTGCTGCTGGACGCGGACGGGGAGCGGATCGCGGCGGAGCGGGCGGACGCGCCGGAGGTGGCGGTGGACGCGGAGAGCCTGGCGTACGTGATCTACACGTCGGGCTCCACGGGGCGGCCCAAGGGGGTGATGGTGCCGCACGGTGCGCTGCTGGCGCTGGCGCGGTGGCACACGCGTGCGTTCGGCGTGGGGGCGGAGGACCGTGCGACGCAGGTGGCGTCGTTCAGCTTTGACGCGGCGGCGTGGGAGGTGTGGCCGTACCTGCTGGCGGGCGCGTCCGTGCACCTGGCGGACGACGCGTCGCGCGGCTCTCCGGAGGCGCTGCGGGCGCTGCTGGTGGAGCGGGGGATCACCGTGGCGTTCGTCCCCACGCCGCTGGCGGAGGGGGTGCTGGCGGAGGAATGGCCGACGGAGGCGCCGCTGCGGGTGATGCTGACGGGGGGCGACGCGCTGCGCGCGCGGCCGCGGCCCGGGCTGCCGTTCACGCTGGTGAACAACTACGGTCCGACGGAGGCGGCGGTGGTGGCCACGTCGGGGGTGGTGGTGCCGCCGGGGGAGGGCGGGGGCCGGCCGCCGTCCATCGGGCGTCCGGTGGACCACGCGCGGGCGTACGTGCTGGACGCGTGGGGGGAGCTGGCGCCGGCGGGGGTGCCGGGGGAGCTGCACGTGGGGGGCGGGGGCGTGGCGCGGGGATACCTGGGGCGGCCGGGGTGGACGGCGGAGCGGTTCGTCCCGGACGGGTTCTCGGGGGAGGCGGGGGCGCGGCTGTACCGCACGGGGGACCGGGTGCGGTGGACGGGGGAGGGGGAGCTGGAGTTCCTGGGGCGGGTGGACGCGCAGGTGAAGGTGCGGGGGTTCCGGATCGAGCCGGGCGAGGTGGAGGCGGCGCTGCTGTCGCACGGGGGGGTGCGCGAGGCGGTGGTGGTGGCGCGGGCGGACGGGCCGGGCGAGGCGCGGCTGGTGGGCTACGTCGTCGCGGCGGACGGGGCGGACGGGTCGGACGGGTCGGACGGGGAGGCGTCTCCGTCCGCGGAGGGGCTGCGGGCGCACCTGCGGGCGCGGCTGCCGGAGCACATGGTGCCGTCCGCGTTCGTGCGGCTGGACGCCCTTCCGCTGACCCCCAACGGCAAGGTGGACCGCCGCGCCCTCCCCGCGCCGGAGCGGGGCGAGCCGCGGGAGGGGCACGCGCCGCCGCGCACCCCCGTGGAGCGGCTGCTGGCGGGCATCTGGGCGGACGTGCTGCGGGTGGACCACGTGGGGGCCAACGACCGGTTTTTCGACCTGGGCGGTGACAGCATCCTCTCCATCCAGGTCGTCGCCCGCGCCCGGCGCGAGGGAGTGCACCTGACGCCCCGGCAGATGGTGGAGCATCCCACCCTGGCCCGGCTGGCGCGGGTGGCGGAGACGGCGTCCGCGCCCTCTCCCGGGGCGGAGGAGGTGCCGGGGGGCCCGCTTCCCCTCACCCCCATCCAGCGCTGGTTCTTCGAGCAGGAGACGGGCGCGCGCGGCCACTGGAACCAGGCCTTTCTCTTCACCCCCCGCCGCCCCCTGGCGGCGGCGCCCCTGGCGGCCGCCCTGCGCGGGCTGGCGGCGCACCACGACGCGCTGCGGCTGCGCTTTGCGCGCGGGGCGGACGGCGCGTGGACGCAGCGCTACGCGCCGGCGGAGGACGCCGCCCCCCGGCCCACGGTGGACCTGTCCGGCCTGCCGGCGCCCCTGGCCCGGGCGCGGATGGAGGCCGCCGCGGCCGCCCTGCAGCGCGCCCTGGACGTGGAGCGGGGGCCCCTGCTGCGCGCCGCCCGCTTTGACCTGGGGGCGGCGGGGGAGCGCCTGCTGCTCGTCATCCACCACCTGGCCGTGGACGGCGTGAGCTGGCGCATCCTCCTGGAGGACCTGGAGCGGCTGTACGGGGCGGCGGAGCGGGGCACGCCGGCCGCGCTGCCCCCGCGCACCACGGCGTTCGGCCGGTGGGCGCGGCGCCTGGCGGAGCACGCGGCCGGCGGCGCCCTGGCGGACGAGGCGGCGTACTGGACGTCCGCCGTCCCCCGCGATCCCCCGACCCTCCCCGTGGACCGGCCCGACGCGGAGAACCGGGCCGGCTCCGCGCGCCACGTGACCGTGGCCCTGGACGCGGACGAGACGCGGGCCCTGCTGCAGGAGGCGCCCGCCGCGTACCGCACGGAGGTGAACGACCTGCTCCTGGCCGCGCTCGTCCGCGCCCTGGCGGGGTGGACGGGCGAGCGCCGCCTGCTCCTTCACCTGGAGGGGCACGGGCGCGAGGAGGAGCGGGTGGGCGGGGTGGACCTGTCGCGCACCGTGGGCTGGTTCACCGCCCTCTTTCCCGTCTTCCTGGACCTGCGCGGCGCCGTGGGAGAGGGGGAGGAGATCAAGTGCGTCAAGGAGCAGCTGCGCGCCGTGCCGGGGCGCGGGCTGGGGTACGGGCTGCTGCGCTGGCTGTCGCCCGACGCCGCCGTCCGCGACGCGCTCCGCGCCCTGCCCGCGCCGTGGATCAGCTTCAACTACCTGGGCCGGTTCGACGGCACCCTCTCCGGCGGCGCGCTGCTGGCCCTGGCCCCCGAGTCCGCGGGGCCGGCCCACGCGCCGGAGGGGCGGCGCGCGCACCTGCTGGACGTGGTGGGCGCGGTGGAGGACGGCGTCCTGCGCGTCCGGTGGATCCACGGCGACGCGTACCGGGCGCAGACCGTCCAGCGGCTGGCGGACGCGTACCTCCACGCCCTGCGCGCCCTGGTGGCCCACTGCTGCTCCCCCGACGCGGGCGGATGCACCCCGTCGGACTTTCCCCTCGCCGGGCTGGACGCGGCCACGCTGGCCCTGCTGGAGGCGGACCTCGCGTGAGCGCCGCGTCCCCCGCCGCCCGCCGCGTGGCCCTCCTCCTCGCCCTCTGCGGCGGGATGCCGGCCGCCGGCTGCGCCCCGCCGCCGCCCCCAGGCCCCGCGCCCGCGGCGGACGCCGCGCGCCCCCTGCTGCGCCCCGTGCCCGTGCCGGCGGCCTTTCACGCGGCTGTGGCGCGGGGAACGCGGACGCTGACGGGGGCGCCGGGGCCGGCCTACTGGCAGCAGGAGGTGCGCTACCGCATCGAGGCGGAGCTGGAGCCCGCCACGGCCCTCCTGCGCGGCCGCGCGTGGATCGTCTACCGGAACCGCTCTCCCGGGCCCCTGCGCTCGCTCGTCCTGAACCTGTACCAGAACGTCTACGCGCCCGGGGTGCCCCGCAACCGCTTCGTGACGGAGACGGGCGGGGTCACGCTGGAGCGCGTGGCCCTGGGCGGGGCCGCGCCGCGGGAGCTGGCGCCCGTGGAGCTGGCGGAGGTGCGCGACGAGCCCCCGGCGGACGCGCCCGCGGGCTACGCCGTGCGGGGCACCCTGGCCCGCGTGGTGCTCCCGGCTCCCCTGGCGCCGGGGGACAGCACCGTGCTGGAGGTGGCGTGGCGGCACGCCGTTCCCCGCGCGCCCTCGTTTCGCACGGCGTACTCGGACGGCGCCCGGCGGGGCACGGGGTTCCTCGTGGGGCAGTGGTACCCGCAGGTGGCCGTCTTCGACGACCTGGCCGGGTGGGACGCCACCCCCTACCTGGGCGACGGCGAGTTCTACCTGGAGTGGGGGAGCTTCGACGT
>NZ_DASURI010000175.1:0-2242 GCF_036280135.1 Longimicrobium sp. | reverse complement strand
GACGGACCAGGCCATCGTCAACATCCTCAAGGACGACGGCATCCAGATCGCGCGCCGCACCGTGGCCAAGTACCGCGACCAGCTGGGCGTGCTGAGCGCCCGCATGCGCAAGCGCGTGTGATGGACGGCGACCGCACCGTGCTTCAGCCTGCCCCTTCTTCGAGCCCCGCCGGCAACGGCGGGGCTTCGCCCATGCCCGTGATCCCGCCCCAGCTGCGCAGCAACTTTGCCGTCCTCGTTCCCGCGTTCGACGAGGTGGACAACATCCCCGACCTGTTCCGGGAATTGCGCGCCACGTTCGACCGGCACGGGCTGGCCGGCGAGGTCATCCTCGTGGACGACGGGTCAAAGGACGGGACGTACGAGGCCGCCCTGCGCGAGGCGGCCTCGTTTCCCCGCGCGCGCGTCGTGCGCCACCGCCGCAACCGCGGCAAGACCGAGGCGATGGTCACGGGCGCGTGGGCGGCCGAGACGGAGTACCTGGTCCTCTTCGACGCCGACCTGCAGCACTCGCCCGAGGAGATCCCGCGCTTCCTGGAAAAGCTGGGCGAAGGGTGGGACATCGTCACGGGGCGCAAGGTGGGCAACTACGAGAAGCGCGGCGTATCGTCCGTCTATAACCGCCTCTCGCAGTCGCTGTTCGACGTGCCCGTGCGCGACCTGAACAGCATGAAGGCGTTCCGCGCCGAGATCCTGCGCGAGATCCCCCTGCGGCACGACTGGCACCGCTTCTTCGTCGTCCTGGCGCACGCGCAGGGCTACACGGTGAGCGAGATCGACATCGAGCTGTTTCCGCGCCGCGCTGGGGTGGCCAAGTACTCGGGCCGCAGCCGCGTGCTGGTGGGCGTGGGTGACCTGGTCGTCGTCTGGTTCTACCTCAAGTTCAGCGAAAAGCCCATGCAGTTCTTCGGCGGCGGCGGGCTCATGCTCATCGTGGCCGGCATTCTCGTGGGGCTGCTGACGGTGGTGCTGCGCATTGGCCACTGGATGCCGCCCTTCGGCTTTCGCCCCCTGCTGACCCTCGTCGTCCTGCTGGAGACGGTGGGCTTCATCCTCTTCGGCTTCGGCTTCATGGCCGAGCTCATTGCCACCCTGCGCGCCGAGGTGGACGACCTGCGCCAGCGGGGCAGGGGCGCGTAGCGACGGCGGATCGGCGGCAGACTCGACAACACGGCCGGCGGAGCAGCGGATCGAACCGTTGCGCCGCCGGCTTTCTTCTTTTTCTCACCCGCGCTGTCATTCTGCGCGAGAAAGGCGACCGGCTCGGTCCATTCCTTCGCGCGGAGCCGTGGGCGCCTTCCGACCGAAGAATCGGGTTGCGACCCGGCACGATCCCGCCCGTGCGCGCCTGGCCCGAGAACAACTCAGCGCACGGGCGAGATCCCGCACTCCGGCGACCAGATTCTTCGGTCGGCACCATCCAGGGAACCGACGCGCCGGACGGACGGAGCGCTCGAACGCGCGGGGCCGGCGGATCCCATCCGCCGGTCCCGCGCGCGTCCGGAGAGCGGACAACGTTCCGCCCCAGATCCGGAAAACGTTGATTTCTGGAGGAAGTTGACGTGTCCAGGAGCTTGGGCGCGGTCCCAAGGATCGAGCCTGCCGAAACGGTCGAAAGCAAAGCGCGTCAGATTCCGCGGACCCTGGCGCGTTGGAGCTTGTAGCCGGCGCCGGAACAGACGCACGTGGGCGCGGACGGCCAGGAAGTCCACCGTTTCCAGGAAAGGTCGGATGAGCCGAAACATCGTTGTCCTCGCGCGGCACGGCACAATCAGGCACCTTCGTTCCGCCGCCTTCGCCACGCTGGTCCTGCTTGCCGCCGCCTGCGACGAATCACCGTCCAGCGCCGCGCCCGGCCTGTGCACCGACGACGAGGTGCTGCGCCTGCGCGCGGGGCAGTCCGCCATCATCCCCAACGACGTGCCCTGCACGCTGCGCCCGGACGAGAACGCGGAGTACGCGCTTGCCTGGTACGACACGGAGCTCCTGACGCGGGCCGAAACCGAGCCCGAGCCGTACCGTGATTCCGAAGGGCGGTTCGTCCTCACCTTCATCGAGGGCGACGGTTCGGTGCGGTACGACGCCGCCCAGTCCGCCCAGGTCGCGCCGGCCCCGCCGTCGGACGCGCGCGTGGTACAGGGCACGGGGCCCGCCCGGGCGCTGGGGGTGGAGGGGAACGCCGGCCCGTGGAGCGCGAACGACGTCATCCGCTTCGCCGCGCCCATCTGCCCGGGGGGATGCC
>NZ_DASURI010000174.1:0-5650 GCF_036280135.1 Longimicrobium sp. | reverse complement strand
CGTGTCACGCGGCGGAATGCCGGCCAGCCCGCCGAGCCCCGTGCCGCGCAGGACGCGAAAGAGCACGGTTTCCGCCTGGTCGTCCGCGTGGTGCGCGGTGGCGAGAAAGGCGGCGCCGCACGCCTCCTGTGCCCGGCGCAGAAAGGCGTAGCGGGCGTCGCGCGCCTCCGCCTCCGTCCGCGGGGGGATGTCCGCGCGGGCGTCCATCAGCGGCACGCCCCAGGCGCGGCACAGGCCGCAGACCCACGCGGCGTCGCCTTCGCTGCCGGGGCGCATGGCGTGGTCGAAGTGCGCGGCGCTCACCCGCAGCCCCGCGTCGTCCGCGGCGAAGCGGAGGAGGTGGAGCAGCGCCACGGAGTCGCATCCCCCTGACACGGCCACCAGCACGTGCGCGTCCGTCCCGCGAACGCCCAGCCCGTCCAGGCTGCGGCGCACGCGCTCGGCGAACGTGGGGCGCTGGGAGGTGCGGTGCATGAGTCGGAGGAGGATCGGCAGCGTTTTGGACGGACGTCGGCCCGCCGGGATGAGCGGAAGCGGGCCGTGTCTTGCCCGCGGAGTGCCCCCCTCCCCCCACCCCCTCGCCCCCGCTGTCGCGGGGGGAGGGGGAGAACTGCGTCCCGGGAGGCGGGTCGAGTGCCTGGGCTCGCCAATGGGTGGACGGGACATCGCCACACCCACGGCACTCGCCCGCGCCGGACCCGTCGGCGAAGGCCGACATCACGTGTTCGGAGCCGCGACTTCAGTCGCCGGGGCTGGGAGGCCGCCCATCACGCAAAACAAGATCGCCGCCCGGGTGGGCGGCGATCAAGGTGCGGGGCGGATCAGCCGTTTCCGACCGAGTTCCCGGCCTGCGCCGTCCTGCGCGGGACGCCGTCCACGGGGGGGCGGCGGGTGCCGTTGACCGTGAGCTGGCAGTGCACGCCGCGAACGCCATCCACGTCCCACGCATCATCCGTGGCGTAGCGGATCTCGTGGTAGTCCGGCAGCTCGCCGCGCAGCGTCACCACGCCGTCCGCGACCTCCACCGTGATGGCTTCGGCATCCACCCAGGTGTCGTAGAACAGCGCGTCCTCCACCTCCTTGCGCACCTCGTCGTCGGGGCGGCGGCGGCTGCGCAGGCGCTGGTGGTACGGGCCCAGGCCGTAGCGGGCCGGGCCGTACACGGGCCCGCTGCTCCACTCCCCATCCATCTCGTCCCACGGCCCGCCGCCCTGGGGGCCGCGCTGCGCGTCCATCCCGCGCGGCTGCGGGCGAAAGTCGCCGCCGTATCCGTCGCCGGCGTTCCATCCCCCCGGTCCAAAGTCGCGGCCGGACGGGCCCCACGGGCCGGGACGCCCCCGATCGTGATCGTAGCGCGGCATCAGCGGTCTCCCCTGCAGTGGCTGGACAGGTGTGGATCAGCGGATGCGCGGCGGCGGATTCTCATCGGCCCAATCCGCCCCGCGCGGCGCCCTCAGGGCCGCACGATCCGTTCCAGCCAGGGCTCCATCTCGTCCGCGGGCACGCCGGGCGGCAGGGGGCGCCCTACGCGCGCGTGGAGCACGCGCGCCAGCCGGTCCGGCCGGTCGCTGATGATGCCGTCCACGCCCCAGTCCAGCAGCCGGTGCATGTCGGCCTCCTCGTCCACCGTCCAGACGTGGATGGCCACGTTGTGCGCGTGCGCCTCGTCCACCAGCCGGCGGTTGAGCACCTGCCGGCCGCCGTTGCGCTCCGGCATCTGGAACGCGTCCACGGGCGGCCGGTAGAGGCGCGTGGTCCGGCTGAGGTGCATGGCGTAGAACGCGTACAGGTCCTGCGCCCCGGCGCTGGTGGGGCCCGGGTAGTCGTGAAAGAGCGAGCGGTTGCGTGAATCGCCCGCCGCGATGAGGACGCGGTGATGGGCGCGCAGGTCGTCCACGGTGCGCTTGACGGCGGGCTGCGCGCGGCCGTCCTTGACCTCCACGTTCACGCGGGCGTCGGGAAACTCCTCCAGCACCTCGCGCAGCGTGCTGATGTGCACGCCCGTGCCGCGGTACGGAAAGGTGGCGCCGCCGTCGGGGGTGAAGCGGTGGCCGGCGTCCAGCCGCCGCAGCTCGTCGACGGTAAAGTCGGCGACGCGGCCGCGGCCGTCGGTGGTGCGGTCTACCGTGGGGTCGTGGATGACGACGCAGTCGCCGTCGCGGGTGGGATGGACGTCGATCTCCAGCAGGTCGGCGCGCCACCAGTGGATGGCGCGCCGGAACGCGGCGAGGGTGTTCTCCGGCGCCAGCAGCGATCCGCCGCGGTGGGCGATCAGCAGGGGCGCGCCCGCCAGGTAGCGGTGGCCGGGGCGGGCGCCGCCGCCCAGGGGAAGCCGGGGAAGCCGCACGGGCCGGCCGCGCGGCTCAGGCGACGGTTTCCAGCCGCTCCTGCTCGGCCGGGGTCAGGCGGTACAGCCGGTACAGCACCAAGTCGATGAGCCGCGCCGTCATGTGGCGCTGCCACACCAGCTTCTGCGAATCGGCGCCGGACTCCAGCTCCGTCGTGGCCTCGGCGTAGCGCTCGCCCAGGAACGCCAGGATCTCCTCCACCACGTCGGGGTGGGGCCGGGCGGGGGCCAGCGCGTCCTCCATCACCGTCTCCACGAGCAGGCCGCGGATGTAGGCCAGGAAGCCGGGAAACACCATCTCCGTCAGGTGCCCGCCGGGGATGGCCTCCTCGTCGGTGAGCTCCTCCCACTCCAGCTCGTTCCAGTACAGGTCCTCGCCCTCGCGGCGCATGAACTCCAGCCGCTCGGCCGAGAGCGGCTCGGCGTCGGCGCCGGCGACGGTGGCGGGGCGGTCCAGCGCGTCGGCAAGGCGGGCGCGGCGGCGTTCCACGTAGGCCTGCCCGGTAGACGAAAGGGCGGCGTTCCTGCTCATTGAAAGCATGACTCCAGGGGCTGCGGACAACGGTCTGGCAGACGGGGGTGAACATAGGCCGCCGGGCGGGGGGGCCGCAACTGCGGGACTGCAGGGAATAGGGAACAGGGAATAGGGAATAGCCTGCAACTGCGGGGGACGGGGGACAGGGGACAGGGGACAGCCTACAACGGCGGGAGCGGCCCTACGTGGATGAACCCGCTGTTCAACCTCCCCCAGGGGGTATTGGGGGAGGTGGGCGAGCTCCGCGAGCCCGGAGGGGGCGCTCGCAAGGAGCCGGCTACACGCTGAAGAAATCCGCCGTCGTTGCCCGCTATTCCCTATTCCCTATTCCCTATTCCCTATTCCCTGCTCTTTCACGCCCGTCACCATCACCATGTTCGTCAGCGCGAAGAACGTCCCGGCGTCGCCCTGCGCGCGCCAGCTGCCGTCCAGGCGCGCCACCTCGTCCGCCGTCATCCAGCCGGCCGCCACGGCCTGCTCGCCCGCCGTGTCCAGCCGGGAAAGCAGACGCCACAGGCCGTAATCCGTCACGTGCAGCGGAACCACGTCCACCCCGACGTCCGCGAAGCCCGCGCGCTTCATCATCCCGTACAACCGGCGGCCGGAGTAGCCGTTCAGCAGGCACAGCTCCGCCAGCACCCGCGCCATCCGCCGCTCCAGCTCCGTCTCCGGCGTGTCGACCGAGCGCGTGCCCCAGTCCGTGTCCAGCACGACGATGCGCCCGCCGGGACGCGCCACGCGCACCATCTCCCGCAGCGCGGCCTCGGGGTCGGGCAGGTGCATCAGCAGGCGCTCGCTGCGCACGGCGTCGAAGCGGCCATCGGCGAAGGGGAGCGCCGACGCGTCGCCCTGGCGGTGCTCCACGCGGTCCGCCACCCCCGCGGCGGCCGCGCGGCGATCCGCCTCCGCCACCATGGCGGCATCCTGGTCCACGCCCGCCACGTGCCCGTGCGGGCCCACGAGCGCGGCCAGCGTCAGCGTGTCCGTGGCGGGGCCGCAGCCCACGTCCAGGACGGCCGCGCCCGCGCCGACCTGCATCCGCTCGTAGCTCAGGCGCTTGCCCCCGGACGCCAGCCGCGCGGCCGCGTCCAGGTAGGCGGGATCCACGTACCCGGGGCCGTTGGTCACGATGCGTCGGGGGGAAGGGTCCGGAGGAAGGCGCGCACCTCGTCCACCACCCGGTCGCGCGCGGAAAGGAAGAAGAAGTGGCCGCCCGGCACCTCCGCCACGCGGGCGTGCGGCGCCTCGTGCAGAAAGCGCTCGGCCGAGGCGCGGCGCCAGGGCGCGCGCACGTCGCGGAGGTACGCCTCCGCGCGCTGCCGAGCGGCGGCGTCCGCGGGATCCAGCCAGGGAAACTGCGTCGCCACGTCCTCGCCCGCCGTCAGCGCGAGGAGCGGACCGCGGAGGGACGCGTACGGCGGCGGATGGGACTGGACGTCGTGCACGACCTCCGCCAGCAGTTCCAGGCGGCGCGACTCGTCCGCGGGGCCGGGACGCGCGGCCAGGTCCGCGTCCAGGGGCGCGCACCAGAAGCCGGGGACGTAGCGCCGGTGCCACGCCCGCCGGATGCGCGCGTCCGCGAAGAACGGCTGGGGCGGCGGCGGATACGGGTTCGCCCGCACGACCTCGTCCCATCGCGTGTAGTCGTGGATGCCGTCCAGGTAGACGATGCCACGCACCCGCTCCGGATGGTCCGCCCCCAGCCGCGTGGCCACCGCGCCGGAGACGGAGTGCGCCACGAGCGTCGTCCGGGCGATGCCCAGCGCGTGCAGGGCGCCGCGCAGGTCCGCCGCGAGGCCCGCGACGGTGTAGCCGGCCGGCGGCGTGCCGGACTCGCCGTGCCCGCGCGGCGTGAGGGCGACGACGCGGCCATCCGCCGCGAGGGCCGGCCCCAGCTCGCGGAAGACGTGCGCGCTCTGTCCCAGCCCCGGCGTGAGGACGAGCGCATCCCCACCCGCGCCCCACTCCAGCGCGTGCAGGCGCACGCCGTCCACTTCGATCGAAAGCGTGCGCGGCGCGGGGGTCGTGCTCCCCGGCGCCGCGCCGCCCGCCGTCATCCTTCGCGCATGGGGATGCGGACGCCCTCGCGCTCCGCCGTCTCCACGGCGGTCTCGTACCCCGCGTCGGCGTGGCGGATGACGCCCATCCCGGGGTCGTTCGTCAGCACGCGCTGCAGCCGCTCGCGCATCTCCGGCGTGCCGTCGGCCACGATCACCTGCCCCGCGTGCAGCGAGTTGCCGATGCCCACGCCGCCGCCGTGGTGAAAGCTCACCCACGACGCACCGCTGGCCACGTTGACCAGCGCGTTGAGGATGGCCCAGTCGGCGATGGCGTCGCTGCCGTCCTTCATGGCCTCCGTCTCGCGGAACGGCGAGGCCACGGACCCCGTGTCCAGGTGGTCGCGGCCGATGACGATGGGCGCCTTGAGCTCGCCCGACGCCACGAGGTCGTTCAGCGCCACGCCAAAGCGCGCCCGCTCGCCCTGCCCCAGCCAGCAGATGCGCGACGGCAGTCCCTGGAACGCCACCTTTTCCCGCGCGTGGGTGATCCACCGGCGCAGGTGCTCGTCGTGGGGGAACAGCTCCAGCACCAGCTCGTCCGTGCGGTGGATGTCGGCCGGGTCGCCGGAGAGCGCGACCCAGCGGAACGGCCCCTTGCCCTCGCAGAACAGCGGCCGCACGTACGCCGGCACGAAGCCCGGGAAGTCGAACGCGTTTTTCACGCCCGCATCCAGCGCGACCGTGCGGATGTTGTTCCCGTAGTCGAAG
>NZ_DASURI010000173.1:0-8806 GCF_036280135.1 Longimicrobium sp. | reverse complement strand
ACGTGCTGCATGCCGTGCCCACCGTGAAGCTGGGGCCGCGCAGGTTGAGCTTGTACGAGGCCAGCGTGGCCAGGAAGTTGGAATCGCTGCGGATGCGGTTGGTCAGGAAGTCCACGTCGCGCCCGCCGCCGGCGGCCACGTTCTGCAGCAGGTACGCGTTCATGTTGCACCCCGCGAACACGCCGATCAGGCCGGGATGGCTGAACGGGTCGCAGCCGGCGTGCTCCAGGGCGGCCCAGGCCTGCTCCAGGAACAGCCGGTGCTGCGGGTCGGTGAGCTCGGCGTCGCGCGGCGTGAACTCGAAGAACTCCGCGTCGAAGCGGTCGGCGTCTTCCACGGCGCCAAAGGCGGGGACGTAGTCCGCGCTGTTGAGGACAGCCTCGGGCACGCCCGCGGCGCGAAGCTCGTCGGGCGTGTAGCGCCGGATGGATTCCACGCCGTCGCGCAGGTTGCGCCAGAAGGCGTCCACGTTCTCCGCGCCGGGAAAGCGGCACGCCATGCCGACGATGGCGATGCGCTCGGGACCTTCGTTGCCGCCGTTGCTGCTCATGTGCTCCCGCCGTTGCTGCTGATGGACTGCGCTGATGGACTGCGGACGACTCGGACTTCGGACGACCCGGACTGCGACGATCCGGATTTCGGACGATTCGGATTCGGCCCGCTGACGGATTTTCTGCGTGGAGGCGGGCTCCGAGCGGCGCCCCCTCCGCTCGCCCAGGCTCGCACCTCCCCCCAAAACCCCTGGGGGAGGTTGAACTGATGTTCCTCCGTGGGAGCGGGGCTCCTGCCGCACGCGGAGAGGCCCCCTCCCCCCGCCCCCTGCCCCCGCTGCGCGGGGGAGGGGGAGAACTGCACATCGAACCCCGCCTGATTTCCTGAGGGAGGCGCCGCGCGATCCCCGTCGCGCACCGCTCCCCGGCGCCGACCGAAGGATCTTGCGTCCCGTGCTCGGCGCCGACACCGCGACGGGACCGGACCGCCGGCATCCGTCGCGATGCACAGCGCCGGATCAAGCAGGCGAGATCCTTCGGGGCCACGGGCATCCAACGCGGTCGGGTGCCGTGAGGGCCCCTCAGGAAAACAAGGCGCCATCTGTCTGCATCGGCGACGCACTGAATCGCGCCGGCGCGGACCGCGCGCATCCCACGGCACTCACCCGGGACGGACCCGTCGGCGAAGGCCGACATCACGTATCCGGTGCCGCGATTTCAATCGCCGGGTCTGGGAGGCCGTCGATCCGCCTCGATCCGTCCCCGCCTCAACCCTCCCCCAGCCGTTTGGGGGGAGGGTGGGCGAGTTCTATGAGCCCGGGTGGGGGCGGGTTGGGGGCCGGCCCTCCCGCGCCGAACTCCCACCCTCGATCCCTCCCCTTCCCCTTCCCGCGCGAGAGCTCCCTTACCGCCCCGGACGCCCCGGCCGGCCGCGCTGGCGCGCCTCCTGGGCCTGGCGCTGGCGGCTGGCGCGGTCCTGCGCCTCGTTGCGGCGCTTGCTGCCGTCCTCCGCGTCGCGGGCCAGGTACTCGGCCAGCCCCGCCACCGTGGGATAGCGGAACAGGTCCACCACCGTCACGGGCCGGTCAATGCGCTCGCCCAGCAGGCGGTGCACGCTCGCCAGCTTGACCGACGTGCCGCCCAGCTCGAAGAAGTTGTCGCGGATGCCCACCCGCTCCACGCCCAGCACCTCGCGCCACACCTCGCTGATGATCCCCTCCAGGTCGTTCGTCGGCGGCACGTACTCCACCTCCACCGCGCGAACGGGCGTGGTGTCCGGCAGCGCCTTGCGGTCCACCTTGCCGTTGGGCGTGAGCGGAAGCGCGTCCAGCGTCACGAACAGCGACGGCACCATGTAGTCCGGCAGCCGCTCGCCCACCCAGCGCCGCAGCTCCGCGGGCCCGGGCATCTCCGCCGGCACCGCGGCCTCGCGGCGCAGGGGCGCGCCGTCGCCGGGGCGCTTGGCGTAGAGCATGTACACGTGCTCGCCGCCGTCCTCCGGCGCGCCCTCGTGGATGGTGACGTACCGGTCCGTGACGTACTCGTAGCCGTGGCGGTCCAGGAGCGCGCTGATCTTTTCCAGCAGCTCCTCGGTATCCACCTCCATCGACAGCTGGCGGATGAGGGGCCAGTGCTCCTCGTCGATGCCCATCAGCACGTCGTACTCGCTCTTCTCCACGTCCACCTTGAGAAGGTCGATGCGGTCGATGCCCTCCTCGCGGATGACGCTGCTGAGCGTGCGCAGCCGGCACTCGAACTCCACGGCCTGGAACCGCTCGTCCAGGAAGGCGTCCACCTCGGCCTGGGTGACGGTGCCCACGCCCGCGGCCGCGGCGCCGTCGTTCATCCAGTTCTCGATGATGCTGCGGGTGATGCCGCGGTCCCGCTCCAGGTCCGCGTAGCGCCCGCTCAGGCCGGACGACTGCGGGTAGTGGACGAACGTCGCCGTGCCCTCCTCGTGCGCCACGCCCGTGTTGTAGACCTTGGCATTCGCGCCGCCCGTGAGCGCCGCGTTGGCCTGGAGCCGCGCGAAGGTGTCGGGGATGGGCTCAAAGCTCCACGTCCGCACGTCGCGGGCGGCGCTGTGGGCGAACATGGTGAACATGCCGATGTTGGACCCCACGTCCATCACCCGCGCGCCGTCCTCCAGCGTGAGCCCGTGGCGCAGGTAGACGAGATCCTCGAAGATCTCCGTGAACAGCTCGCGCGTGGTGCTGTCCTGCTGGCTGGCCACCACGGCGCCGTCCGGCAGGGTGTAGCGGGGAAGGTCGGCCAGGATCCCGTCGCGCTGGGCGTCCGTCAGCGGCTGCCGGCGGACGGGCGGGACGGCGATCTTCTCCGCGGACGCGGCCGGGGTGACGTAGGCGACGAGGCGGTGCTCGCCGCTGCCGTCCGCGCGGGCCACGACGACGGACTCGCGGATGGCGGGATGCGCCAGGAGCGCCGTCTCGATCTCGCCCGGCTCGATGCGGTGGCCCCGCACCTTGACCTGCTGGTCGATGCGGCCCATGAACTCCAGCACGCCGTCGTCGCGGCGCCGGGCCAGGTCGCCCGTGCGGTACAGGCGCGCGCCCGCCTCGGTCCCGAACGGATCGGGGACAAAGCGCTCGGCCGTGAGCGACGGGCGGCCCAGGTAGCCCCGCACGACACCCTGCCCGCCGATGAGCAGTTCGCCGGCGACGCCGGCCGGCACGGGCTGCATCAATCCGTCGACGACGTAGACCTGCGTGTTGGCCACGGGCCGGCCGATGGGCACGGGGCCCGTGCCGGCGTCCACCTCGTGCACGGCGGACCACACGGTGGTCTCCGTGGGCCCGTACATGTTCAGCAGGCGCGCCTCGGACGTCTCGCGCAGCTGCGCGGCCAGGGGCGACGGCAGGGCCTCGCCGCCCACGAGGATGCACCGCAGCCCCTGCAGCGCCGTGCGCGCATCCGGGTCGGACGCCAGGACGCCGGCCATGGACGGTGTGCACTGCAGGTGGGTGACGCCGTGGGCGCGGATACGCTCCGCCACCGTGGCGCCATCGGGACGATGATCCGCCGGGACCTCGCCGCTGCGCCGAAGGACGCCGGCCAGGGCGTCGAAGCCCTCGATCACCTGGTCCTCGTCCACGCCGAAGTCCGCCAGGCAGGCGATCTCGTCCACGCCGATGGCGCGGAGCTTACCCACCATCTCCACGCACTGGTCGGGCGTGCCCATGAGCCCGCTGGTGCCGTAGTAGCGCTCGAAGGCGTAGTCCAGCATGGACTCCACGTCCTCGGGCGACAGGTTCTTTGGATCGTACCCCGCGCCCGACGCCAGCTGCAGCACCAGGTCGAACGAGCTGCGCAGGTACTCGCGGAAGGGCCCGCGCACCCGCTCGCGGACCAGCTCCGCGTCCTCGTGCACGTAGGTGTGCAGCATGAGGGCGACGCGGCCCGTGGCGGGGTCCAGCCCCGCCTCGCGGCGCGCCTCGCGGTAGTCGCGGATGCGCGCCTCCAGGTCCTGCAGGCTCTGCCCCAGCAGGTGGGTGAGCAGGTGCGCGCCGCTCCGGCCCGCCCGGCGGAAGGTGTCCGGGCTGCCGGCCGCCGTGATCCACACGGGCAGCTCCGGCTGCACCGGGCGTGGCAGCGTGCCGACCTCGATCGCCACGCCCTTGCCGTTCACGCGGCGCACCTTCTCACCGCGCCACAGGGCCCGCACCTCGTCCATCCCGCTGAACATCACCTCCTTGCGGGTCTCGAAGGCGTCCGGCTTGAGGACGAAGTCGTTGGCGTGCCAGCCGCTGGCGAACGAAACCTCCACGCGGCCGCCGGACAGGTTGTCCACCACGGACCACTCCTCGGCCACGCGGAGGGTGTCCTGCAGGGGGAGCACGACGCTGCCCGCGCGGATCTTCACGTTCCGCGTCACGGCGGCGACGGCCGCGCCCGTCACGGCGGGATTGGGATACAGTCCGCCGAAGTCGTGGAAGTGCCGCTCCGGCGTCCACACGGCGTGGAAGCCGTGGGCATCCGCGTAGCGGGCACCCTCCATCAGCAGGCGGTACTTGTCGGCCGTCCGCGCGCTCTCGCTGCTGGAGAAGAAGAAGAGCGAGAAATCCATCGTCCGCGCGGCCGGTACGACATCGGCCGCGGCGCGGGGGCGGTCGCCGTGGAGCACCACGCGCGAGCCGCGGGTGAGCGTCCACAGGATCTCCAGGACGGAGATGTCGAACGAGATGCTCGTCACGGCCAGCCACGTCGCCGGCTCGGCGCCCACCTTTGCATCCATCGCCGCGAAGAAGTTGGCCGCGTTGCGATGCTGCACGACGACGCCCTTGGGCCGGCCCGTGGATCCGGAGGTGTAGATGACGTACGCCGCGTTCCCGGCGTTCGCCGTCGGGGCCGGGTCACGGTCCGCCGGCAGGGCGACGGACGCGGGGCTCGCCGTCGGCACGTCCACGGGAAAGCGCGCGGCCAGGTCCGCGTCGGCCAGGATCAGCGCCAGGCCGGCGTCCGTGGCCATGAAGCGCACGCGCTCGGCCGGATACGCCGGGTCCAGCGGCACGTAGGCGCCGCCGGCCTTGAGCACGCCCAGCATGGCCACCACCATCTGCGCGGAGCGCTCCAGCAGCAGCCCCACGCGCGACTCCGGCCCGATGCCGCGGGCCCGCAGGCCGTGGGCAAGGCGGTTGGCGCGGCGGTTGAGCTCCGCGTACGTCAGGGTCTCGTCGTCCGCCACGAGGGCGAGCGCGTCGGGCGTGCGGGCCGCCTGCGCCGCGAACCGCGCGGGGATCGTCTCGTCCGCGAACGGCGCGTCCGTGCGGTTGCACGCGGCCAGCACGCGCTCCCGGTCCGCGTCGTCCAGCATCTCCGCCAGCCCGACGGCCTGGTCCGGCGCGGCGACGAGGGAGTGGAGCAGGCGCGTGTAGTGGCGCATCCACCGCTCCACGGTGGCGCGGTCGTACAGGTCCGTGTCGAACTCCACGAGCGCGTCCAGCCCGCCGTCCGCCTCCTCGTTGAGGTAGATGCTCAGGTCGTAGCGCGACGTGCGGGCGGCGCCGTCGAGCGGGCGGGCCTCCAGCCCCGGCAGGGTGAACGCGGCCGCCGGCGTGTTCTGGAGGGCGAACAGCACCTGCACCAGCGCGTTGCGGCTGGCCTCGCGGGCCACCCCCGCCGTCTCGATCACCTGGTCGAACGAGACGTCGGCGTTGGCGAACACGTCCAGCGTCGTGGCGCGGACGCGGGCCAGCGCCTGGCGAAAGCTCGCCGCCGCGTCCGTCCGCAGCCGCAGGGGGACCACGTTGATGAAGCAGCCGATGAGCGGCTCCAGCGCGGGGTGGTCGCGCCCCGCCACGGGCGAGCCCACGACGACGTCGTCCTGCCCCGTGTAGCGGCGCAGCCACGCGCCGAACCCCGCCAGCAGCACCATGTACAGCGAGCACGCCTCGTCCCGGGCCACGGCGCGCAGGCCGTCGGCCAGGGGCGCGTCCAGGCGCACGTGGAAGGTCTCGCCGCGAAAGCGCTGCACGGGCGGGCGCGGACGGTCCGCCGGCAGCTCCGTGGCCGCCGGCGCCCCGGCCAGCGCGCCCTTCCAGAACGCCAGCTGCCGGGCGATGGAGCCGTCCTCGGCGCGGGCGCGCTGCCAGGCGGCGTAGTCGCCGTACTGGATGGCGAGCGGCGCGAGGGCCGCCGCCGTCCCGTTCCGCGCGGCCGCGTAGTGCGCGCGCAGCTCGTCCGTGAACAGGGCGATGCTCCAGCCGTCGCTGGCGATGTGGTGCATGCTGGCCAGCAGCACGTGCTCGCGGTCGTCCAGCCGCAGCAGCGTGGCACGCACCATCGGCGCCTGGCCCAGGTCAAACGGGCGCGCGGCGTCTTCTTCCGCGTGCTTTTGGACCCGCGCCTCGCGGCCCACGGGCGGAAACGGCGACAGGTCGATGACGGGCAGCTCGAACGGCGTGGCCGGCTCCACGATCTGCACGGGCTCGCCGTTCACCTCGGCGTAGCGCGTCCGCAGGGCCTCGTGCCGGGCGACGATCATCTCTAGCGCGCGCCGCAGGGCGTGCGCGTCCAGCTCGCCCGTCAGCCGGAGGCCGAAGCTGAGGTTGTAGCTCTCCGGCGCGCCCTGCAGCTGGTACGCCCACCACATCCGCCGCTGCGCGAACGAGAGCGGCAGCGGCTGAGAACGATCCACGGGGACCAGCGGCGTGTCCGCGGACGGCGCGTCCGCCCGCAGCGCCTCGATGCGCGACGCGAGCCCTTCCACCGTGGGCGCCTCGAACAGCGCGCGCACGGGCAGCTCCACGCCGAACGCCTGCCGCACGCGCGACGTCACCCGCGTGGCCAGCAGCGAGTGGCCGCCCAAGGCAAAGAAGTCGTCGTTGGCGCCCACGCCATCCACCTTGAGCACCTCGCCGTAGATCCCGGCCAGCACCTGCTCGGCCGGGGTGCGCGGGGCGATGCGGGCCTCCGCGTCCACCGACGCGTCCGGCGCGGGAAGGGCGCGGCGGGCCACCTTGCCGCTGGGCGTGAGCGGGAACGCGTCCAGCACGACGAACGCGCCGGGCACCATGTACTCGGGGAGCATCGCCTTGAGGTGCGCCCGTAGCTCCGACGGGGACACGTTCGCGCTAACGGCGGGGACGACGTAGCCCACCAGGCGCCGGTCGCCCGGCGCGTCCTCGCGGACGATGACGGCCGCCTTCTGCACGGCGGCGTGCGTCTCCAGCGCCGCCTCGATCTCGCCGGGCTCGATGCGGAAGCCGCGCACCTTGACCTGGTCGTCCACGCGGCCCAGGAACTCCAGCGTGCCGTCCGCCAGCCACCGCGCGCGGTCGCCCGTGCGGTAGGCACGCGCGCCGGCGACGAACGGATCGGGGACAAAGCGCTCGGCCGTGAGCGCGGGCCGGTGCAGGTAGCCGCGGGCCAGGCAGGTGCCCGCCAGGAAGAGCTCGCCGGGCACGCCGACCGGGGTCGGCTCGCCGTTGCCGTCCAGCACGTAGCAGCGCGAATTGGCCACGGGTCCGCCGATCCCCGGCAGCAGCGGCCACGCCGCGGGCTCGCCCGCCAGCGTGAGCGCCGTCACCACGTGCGTCTCCGACGGGCCGTACTGGTTGCTGAGCTCCGCGCCCGTGAGCTCGAACAGGCGGCGGATGCTGGGCGTCACGCGCAGCTGCTCGCCGGCCGTCTGCACCTCGCGCAGGCGGGAGGGCACGGTGCCGCGCTCCTGCGCCACGTCGGCCAGGTGCTGCAGGGCCACGTAGGGCAGGAACAGCCGCTGGACGCCGTCGTTCTCCAGTCGGTGCAGGATGGCGGCAAAGTCGCGCCGCTCGTCTTCATCCACGAGGACCAGGTTCCCGCCGCCGGTCCAGCAGCTGAAGATCTCCTGGAACGACACGTCGAACGACAGCGTGGTGAACTGCAACGTCGTCGCGGCGTCGGGGTGGCGCCATTCGCGCTGCTGCCAGGCGAGCAGGTTCACCAGCGGGCGGTGCGTCATGGCCACGCCCTTGGGCCGGCCCGTCGATCCGCTCGTGTAGATGACGTACGCCAGCCCGTCCGGCTGCGCGCCCCCGTCGAACGCCTCGGCGGACTCGGCCGCGATGACCTCCGCGTCCGCGTCCACGCGGACGACGACGGCCTCCGTGGCGGAAAGCGATTCGGCGATGCGCGTCTGGGTGAGCAGGACGGGCGCGGCGGAATCGGCCAGCATGTAGGCGATGCGGTCCGCCGGGTACGCCGGGTCCACGGGGACGTACGCGGCGCCCGCCTTGAGCACGGCCAGGACGGCGACCATCATCTCCGGCCCCCGCTCCAGGCAGATGCCGACGGCGCTGTCCGCGCGGACGCCGCGGGCGCGGATGTACCGCGCCAGGCGGTTGGCCCGCGCGTCCAGCTGCGCGTACGTCAGCGCGCCGCCCGGCCAGGAGACGGCGGGCGCGTCCGGCGTCCGCTCCACCGTGGCCGCGAACAGGTCGTGCACGCGGGCATCGGCCGGGTACTCGGCGTGGGTGGCGTTGTATCCGTCCACCACCTGCCGGCGCTCGGCGTCGCCCAGCAGGGGCAGGGCGCTCACGCGGGCGTCCGGCGCGTCGGCAATGCCGCGCAGCAGCTGGCAGAAGTGCTCGGCCATGCGCTCGATGGTGCCCGCGTCGAACAGGTCCGTGGCGTACTCGATGCGCGCCGCCAGCCCGTCGTCGCCCTTCTCCACCCCCAGCGTGAGGTCAAAGAGCGACGTCCGCGCGTCCGCCGTCACGGGCGCCAGCCGCAGCCCCGGCAGCTCCAATGCGGCCAGGGGCGACTCGTCCAGCAGGAACATCACCTGGAACACCTGGTTGCGGCTCAGGCTGCGCTCC
>NZ_DASURI010000172.1:0-2958 GCF_036280135.1 Longimicrobium sp. | reverse complement strand
ATGCCGATCGGCCGGCTACTGCCGGTTCGCGTTCCCGGCGGAGCTGGCGTGGGCGGCGGCCGCGGCAGCCTCGGCGGCGGCGATGGCGGACGGCTGGAAGGCCGTGGCCACGGGGCGGCCCTCCCAGCGCGTGGGCACGGGCACGCCCAGAATCCACAGCGCCGTGGCGGCCGTGTCGTAGGTGTGGATTGACGCGGCGATGCGGCCGTTCTGCACGCCGGCGCCCCACGCGATCCACGGGATGTTCACGTCCTCGGGCGCGGCGGTGCCGTGGTCGCGGCCGTGCCCGCCGTGGTCCGCCGTGACGATCACCACCACGTCGTTGCCGTACGCCCGCACGGCCGCGCGGCGAATCTGCTCCACGGCCGCGTCGGCCCGGCGCACGGCCCAGCGGTAGGGCAGCGTCATCCACCCCGCCGAGTGCCCCGCGATGTCGGGGTCGGGAAGGTGGACGAACAGCAGGTCCGGCCGGTTGAACTGCAGGTACTGGATGACGTCCTGCGTGATGCGCGGCGCCAGCACCACCTCGGACCCGCGGGGTGCCTCGACCTCGTCCGGCGCGTCGCCGTGGATGAGGTGGCGGAACTTGGCCTTGCCGAAGAACGCCGCCGTCTCCAGGTGCGCGCTGTCGGCCATGTCGAAGACGGTGGACACGCGCACGCGGCCCTGCGCCTCGACCTGCTCGTCGTTCCAGGTGATGCCGTGCACCGACGGCTCCACGCCCGTGAGCATGCTGGTGTGCGACGGCAGGGTGCGGCTGGGCATGATGGTCTGCGCCTGCAGCGAGTACGCGCCCTCCTGCATCATCCGCTGCAGGTTGCGCGCGCCGGCGGCCTCGATGGCGTCGGGCCGCAGCCCGTCGATGGAGATGACCACCACGTGGCGCGCCAGGGCGCCCGGGCGCGGCTCGGCCGGCCCGAAGGTGCGGGCGCATCCGCTCAGGACGAGCGTGATGGCGCCGAAAACAAGGGCGGCGGTGCGCCGCGACAGGGTCCGCATGGGTGCCCGGGGGTTGAAGGTCCGCTTCCGGTTCCCTAAACTACAACAGGGCTTCGGGTTCCACGCGTTCAGCAAAAAGCTTGCGCAACGCACCCGGCCGAAGTGAATCTTTCACTCACGCGCTCCCGTACGGGCACGCGACCGGCGAAGTTCCGCGCCAACCGTTCGTTCATACGCCGCCCGTGCCCGCGGCGTGGAGGATTTCCCAGGATGTATTGTTCCACCTGCGGGGCCCGGGTCCCGGACGGACACACCCGCTGCGACAACTGCGGCGCTCCCGTGTCGCGCCCCGCCGGATTCGGGGTGCCGGCCGTGCAGACGGCCATGCCCATCGGCGCGCCCATGCCGCTGGTGGTGTGTCCGCGCTGCGGGTTCCAGGGCCAGACCGTCACGTACTTTTCCCAGGGCGGGCACATCGCCGGGCTGCTGGTGCTCACGGCGCTCACGCTGTTCCCGGCGGCCGGCGCGGGCGGGCTGCTGTACTACCTGCTGCGCCACAACCACCGGTCGTGCGCGCGGTGCGGGCACACGCTGGGCAAGACCGACGCGCTGGCCCTGGCCGCCGCCACGCAGGGCGCGGGCGGACTTCCCGTGGCCGCGTCCGAGGCGGACCTGCCGGAGGACGTGGGCCGCTGGAGCAGCATCTGGGGGATCGGCGCCATCATGCTGTTCATGTTCGCGGCCCTCATGCTGATGGTGGCCGTGGGCGAGGGCGAGCCGGTGGCGCTGATGATGGCGCTGTTCTCCGGCGGCGGCGGCTACGCGCTCACCCGCAAGGCGCAGAGCAACCGCGAGGAGCGGCGGCAGGCGCTGGTGGCGGCGCTGCAGCAGCCCGTGCTGCGCCTGGCCGGGCAGCGCGCCGGGCGGCTGACGGTGACGGAGGTGGCGTCGTCGCTGGGCTGGCCCATGCGCCGCGCGGAAAAGGTGCTCAACTCGCTGGAGGACGGGCTGCGCGTGGTGTCGGACATCACCCGCGAAGGCGTGATCGTCTACGAGTTCCGCGAGCTCATGCCCCGTTCGCGCCCCGTGAGCGCCGATGAGATGGATTCCATGCTCACCACGCAGGCGCCCGCGCAGATCCAGCCGCCCGTGCAGCACGTGCGTCCGGGGTACGAGCAGGCGCAGCCCGCGCCCGTGTACGCGCAGCCGGCCCCCGCGCCCGCCGCCGCGCAGGCGCCGCTCCCGCACGACGGCACCCTGAACGCCTAGCCGACTTCGGATCGGTTCGATCAACATCCGCCGGCGCGCTCTCCGCGCCGGCGGATTTTCGTTGGGCGTTGCTCCGCTGCGCGGATCGGCAGGTCTCGCGCGGGCCCCCCCTCCGGGCTCGCGGAGCTCGCCCACCTCCCCCAAAACCCCTGGGGGAGGTTGAACTGCGCCCGCGCATCGTGCCGTGCAGGTTTGGGCGTCACGTTGCCCGGCGGGGCCGCGCGGGTTAGAATTGTCGTCCGACCACGCAGTATCCGCCGGAATTGCCCGCCTCTCGCTGGCCTCTCGCTCAAATCACTGGAGTTTCACCGATGCGCCGCACCGCCACGCATCTCTCGTCGCTCGTTGCCCTTGGCCTGCTGACGCTCGCCGCCTGCTCGGACCGGAACCCGGCATCGCCCCCGGACGGGCCCGCGCCGCTCCCGCCGTCCGCGCTGGCGGCCGTGACGTGCACGGCATCCGTCGCCGACGGCACCGTGGCGTGTGGCGGCGCGAACGGCGTATCCGTGCCGGGCGTGAACGCGGCGGTCATCGGCGGGCAGGGCGTGTACGTGCGGCTGGCGTCGTCCGGAGCGAGCTACGACGGCGCGGACACCTTTCGCGTGAACGTGACGGTGGAGAACCTCATGCCCCAGGCGCTGGGGACGTCGGACGGCGTGACGCCGTCGGCGGACGGGGTGCGCGTCTTCTTCGCGTCCGGGCCCACGGCGACGGGCGGCAGCGGACCCGTGGCGGTGGCGAACGAGGACG
>NZ_DASURI010000171.1:0-2349 GCF_036280135.1 Longimicrobium sp. | reverse complement strand
GGATGACGCTTTCGAGCCAAGGTTCGGCAACACCCTCTCACGAAACGAAGGCTTTTCCGTCCAGGACAAGGTGAGGCGAGCGCGACCCACTGGCGCGACTCAGGAAACGATGCGGCCCCGCGACGATTGCTCGTCGCGGGGCCGCCGCTCATCCACCGAAAGATCGTCCGCGCGTCAGGCGCCGGCGCCCACCTGCGTGGCCACGCGCTCGCCGGAGAGCTGGCCGCGCTCGGACGGCTTGCCGGCCGAACCCGCGCCGGGCGCCGGCGGGGCGCCCGTGCCCTCGTCGGGCCACGCCTGGATGGCGCCGTCCTCGATCCACGCGTACTTGCCCTTGAGCACGTCCTGCGCGAGGCGGTACGTGCTCTCGTCGGCGTTGTTGCCGATCTCGGCGAACAGCGCGCGAATGCGCATGCGCGACCGCTTGGCGAACACGTCGGCCAGGCGCGCGGCGTCGCGGCCGTGCGGAAGGCTGCGCATGGACTGCGCACGCACGCACGCGCAGCTGATGGCGTACAGTTCCGCGCCAATGTCCACGAAGCGCGCCAGCAGCTTGCCCTTGCGCTCCAGCTTTGCCTGGTGCTTGCCCATGGCGTAGAACATCTCGCGCGCCAGCTTGCGGCTGGTGCGCTCCACGTAGCGAACGTGCTTGGCCAGCGGGCCAAACTCGCCGTACGTGCCCGGAAGCTGGCCGCTGCCCACCAGCCGCTTGGGGAACCACCCCGCGTACCACAGGCCCGCCTTGGCCATGGCGGCGAGCTTTTGCCCCGCGCCAATGCCGGGCTTGATCATGTCGCCGGCCACGGAAAGGTGCGTGTCCACCGCCTCGCGGGCAATGAACAGGTGCATGATCTCGCTGGTGCCCTCGAAGATGCGGTTGATGCGGAAATCGCGCATCATCCGCTCCACGGCGATGGGCTTTTCCCCGCGCGCCTTGAGCGAATCCGCCGTCTCGTAGCCGCGGCCGCCGCGGATCTGCACCAGGTCGTCGATGAGCTTCCAGCCCACCTCCGACGTCCACAGCTTGGCGATGGCCGCCTCCAGGCGGATGTCGTTCTGCGCCTGGTCGGCCAGGGCGCTGGACATCTCGGCCATGGCCTCGATGCCGAACGCGTCGGCCGCCATGCCGCCCAGCATCTGCGCAACCTCGTCGTGCTTGCCCACGGGCTGGCCCCACTGCACGCGCTCCGCCGCCCACTTGCGGGCCACCTGCACGGCGGCCTTGGCGCCGTACGCCGCGCTCATGGGCAGCGTAAGCCGGCCCGTGTTGAGCGTGACCAGGGCCAGCTTGAGGCCCTTGCCCTCGCCCCACAGGATGTCCTCGCGCGGCACCACCACGTTGTCGAACGTGATCACCGCGTTCTGCAGCGCCTTGAGGCCCATGAAGCGGCAGCGCTGGGCAATGGTCACGCCCGGCGTCCTGGTGTCGACGATGAAGGCCGTGATCTGCGGGATGGGCTTGCCGTTCTTGATCTTGTCGGGCGTGCGGGCCATCACCACCAGCAGCTCGGCCATGGTGCCGTTGGTGCACCACAGCTTCTGGCCGTTGATGACGAACGACTTGCCGTCCTCCGTGGGCGTGGCCGTCGTGCTGAGGGCCGCCGGGTCCGAGCCCACGCCGTCTTCCGTGAGCGCGAACGCGCTGATGGCGCCCTTGGCAATGCGGGGCAGGTACTTCTTCTTTTGCTCCGGGGTGCCAAAGAGCTTTACGGGCTGGGGAACGCCGATGGACTGGTGCGCCGACAGCAGGGCCGTGAGGTTGCCGTCCTTGCTGGTGACCATGCCGATGGTGCGGCCGTAGCCCACCTGGCTCAGGCCGATGCCGCCGTACTCCTCGGGGATCTTGAGGCCGAACGCGCCCACTTCGCGAAGCTCCTGGACCACGTCGGCGGGCAGCTCGCCCGTGCGGTCGATCTCGTCGCTGTCCACCCGCTCGATGATGGGCCGGAGCTTCGCGATGTACGCGTCGGTCTTGGCCTTGTCCTCGGGCGTCTGCTGCGGGTACGGGTGGATCAGGTCGAGGCGGAAGTTGCCCAGGAAGAGCTCACGCACAAAGCTGGGCGCGGTCCACTCGGTCTCGCGCGCCGCCTCGGCGACTTCGCGGGATTCCTGCTCGCTGGGCTGCTGCCCGTTGTTGGCACTCATGCTCGTCAGTCCTCGTGAAGTGAGCGGGCGTCGGCGTGTGTCCCCGCCGGGCAAACGGCAGGCCGTCCGGTTTAGCCACGAGGCTGAACATAAAGGTGAGCACGGCTCACGCAACACCCTTGCACGGCGCCGTCGAACGGTGTTCGGCGGGTTGACGGGAGCACGGCGTGCACGGGGATTCGCCCGGAGGGGGATGATGCGGAT
>NZ_DASURI010000170.1:0-2001 GCF_036280135.1 Longimicrobium sp. | reverse complement strand
TACGGGCTGCGCGAGGACTCGCTCCCCGTGGCGGCGGATGCCGAGCCGCTTTCGATGGAGCGGGTGCGGGAGACGGAGTGCGATCCGTTCGGGTTGCGCGTGGTGCGCGACACGGCGGAGCTGGGCACGGTCCAGCACTTTCGCGCATGCGATGCGGCCGCGTTCCCCGCCCTGGGCGCCGCCCTGTACGTCCACGTGTCCATGATCGGCGACTGCCACGCGCGGCTGTGGCCCGAGGCGTTTCGCTCCGACTCCCGCCGCGAGTACCGCATCGTGATGATGGAGGAGCCCGGCGGCTGCCGCGCGGCGCGCTACGAGTCGTACTGGCTGCGCCTGCCGCCCCTGCCGGACGGATGGACCGTCGGCTTCAGCTCCCGGACGGTCGAACGCGGCGACGAATCGGCATCGTCTTGAGCGGGTGGAAACGGCGAGCCTCACACGGGGCCTTCGGCCAACGGGGCCAACGGGAACGACACGGGACCGTCTGCCCCGTTCACCGTGTGAGACGAACGCCTTTCGCCACGCCCGCGCCGGGCCCGACCCCGCGGCGCCGACTTTGCTACGACGGGCCATCGATCCGCGCCGCAAAGTCTTCCGACCGCGGCGCATCCGGCCCGGACCGTCGACCATGCCCCTTCCCGACCCCTACACCGAGATTCGCCTGGTGGGCCTGCGCTCCATGCGCGGCGCCAACTTCTGGTCGCGGCGGCCCGTGACGCGCATGGACGTGGCCGTGGGAGAGTACGACGAGATCCACTCGGGCGAGGTGCCGGGATTCACGGAGGCGCTCGTCCAGGCCATGCCGGGGCTCTGGGAGCACCGGTGCAGCATCGGCGAGCGGGGCGGGTTCGTCACGCGGCTGCGGCGCGGCACGTACGCCCCCCACATCGCCGAGCACGTGGGGCTGGAGCTGCAGACGATGATCGGCCACGACGTGGGCTACGGCCGCGCCCGCGGCGGTGACCGCGAGGGCGAGTACACGGTCGTCTTCGAGCACCTGCACGCGGAAGTGGGGCTGCGCGCGGCGGCCCTGGCCCTGGACGTGGTGCAGAAGGCCTTCGCGGGCGAGCTCGCGGACGTGGACTACGCCGTGGCCGAGCTGCGCGCCCTGATGGACACGCCCGACACGCCGGCGCTCACGCAGGCGGTGCTGTGCGGCATCACGGGCGGCGGCGACCGCGCGGCCGTGCGGGCCGAGATGGTGCGCCGCGGGGCGGACGACGAGGCGCTCATCGTGGACGTGGCGCCGTCGTACATCCTGAACGTGGGGCTGCCGTACGCGCGGTCGGAGGTGGCCGTCATCCTGGACACGGACGTGCAGGACGTGCCGGACCGCTACCGCGAGGAGGACCGCAACCTGCAGCTGGTGGGCGTGCTGGCCGACGCCGTGCGCAGGAACGGCGTGGTGGTCGTGCCCAGCACGGAATGGGAGGTGCAGGACATGGCGCGCGACGCCAACTGCCGCGTGGCCGTGTTCAGCACGCGCGAGCGGGTGCCGTCGCGCGACACGCGGGTGGCGCACGCGGTGGCCCTGGTGCGCGACGGGCGCATCGTCATCGACGCCATCGGCGGGATGGTGGACGGGGGAGAGATCGTGGAGGGGGTGGACCCGCGGGCGCAGGTGGCGGCGGCGCTGGCGGTGCACTCGCTCCGGGAGCTGGAGGCGGGCAACGCACGGTGAGCATGGAACAGCGGTCGAAGAACGGAAGCCGGAACGGCGCCAGGGCGTCCAAACCCAGCGCCACGCCCCTGCCCGTGCCCACGCGGCGGCGCACGGACCGCACGGCGGGCACGCTGGTGCTCATCGGCGGCGCCTGCGAGCCCGAGGGCGAGGCTCTGGGCGCGTTTCTGCGCCTGAGCAACGCGCTGGACGGGGGCAAGATCGTGGGCATCACCACGGCCTCGCAGGACCCCGCCAACTCCGCGCGGCAGTGGATGGCGGACTTTGAAAAGGCGGGCGCCACGCACGTGGAGATCCCCATCGTGGACCGCCGCGACCGC
>NZ_DASURI010000169.1:0-4408 GCF_036280135.1 Longimicrobium sp. | reverse complement strand
GGTGAGGGCTCCCCGCCGTTGCTGGCCTTCCCCTGTAACCTGTCCCCCGCAGTTCAAGCAGTTGCAGGCTATTCCCTATTCCCTATTCCCTATTCCCTATTCCCTATTCCCTATTCCCTACAACAACGCCACCGGATCCCGGTCCAGCGCGATCCGCAGCTCCGCCTTGCTGGCCGGCACGCTGTACCGCTCAAAGAAGTACCGCGCCACCTTGCCCAGCGTCTTGGGGCTCGTGCTGCGCAGGATGAAGTGCCAGCGCCACCGCGCGCGGATGCGGTCGATGGGACACGGCGCCGGACCCACCAGCGCCACGCCCTTCACCCCCCGCGAGGTGATCAGCCCGCTCACCCAGTCCGCCGCGGCGACGGCGGCCTCCTGCGTGGCCCGCTCGTCCAGCCCGCTCACGACGACGTTCACCAGGCGCGAAAAGGGCGGATACGCCGGCTCCCGGCGCGTCTCCAGCTCGCGGTCCGCGAACCCGACGAAGTCGTGCTCCGTGGCCGCCTGGATGGCGTAGTGGTTGGGGATGGCCGTCTGGATGAACACTTCCCCGCCCTTGGGCCCCCGCCCCGCGCGTCCCGCCACCTGCGTCAGCAGCTGGAACGTGCGCTCGGTGGCGCGAAAGTCCGGCAGGTTGATCCCCGTGTCCGCGTTGATCACCCCCACGAGCGTCACGTTGGGAAAATCCAGCCCCTTGGCGATCATCTGCGTGCCCAGCAGGATGTCCACCTCGCCCCGCCCCACGCGGCCCAGGATGGTGTGGTGCGACCACTTGCCGGCCGTGGTGTCCACGTCCATCCGGGCAATGCGCGCCGCGGGGAACGCCTCCTCCACGGCCCGCTCCACCTGCTCCGTCCCCACCCCCTTGAAGCTCAGGTCGTCGGATCCGCACGCCGTGCAGCGCCGGGGCGACTCCTCCTCGTGCAGGCAGTAGTGGCAGGTGAGCCGCGCCCGCTTGCGATGGAACGTGAGCGACACGTTGCACTGCGGGCAGTGCCACACCTGCCCGCACTCGCGGCACTGGACGAACGTGGCGTATCCGCGGCGGTTCAGCAGCAGGATGGTCTGCTCCGCGCGCTTGATCCGCTCCCGCACGGCGTCCACGAGCACGTCGGAGAGGATGACGGGCTGCACCTCCTGCAGCGGACCCGTCGTCGCCTTGACGCGCTTGCGCTCCGCCTTGAGGTCGATGACGCGGATGGGCGGCAGCGGCTGCCCGCCCACGCGGTGGGGCAGCTCCAGCAGGTTGTACTTGCCGGCCCGCGCGTTCATCCAGCTTTCCAGCGACGGCGTGGCGCTGCCCAGCAGGCAGACGGCGCCCTCGATCATCGCCCGGACGACGGCCACCTCGCGGGCGTGGTAGCGCGGCGCCTCGGCCTGCTTATACGAGCCCTCGTGCTCCTCGTCCACCACGATGGCGCCCAGGTTGTCCAGCGGCGCGAAGATGGCGGACCGCGCGCCCACGACGATGCGCTTCTCCCCGGCGCGAAGGGAGCGCCACTCGTCGTACCGCTCGCCGTCCGAGAGGGCGGAATGGAGCACGGCCACCTGGTCGCCAAAGACGGCCTTGAAGCGGCCCACGGTCTGCGGCGTCAGCGAGATCTCGGGGACGAGGACGATGGCGGTCTTGCCCTGCCGCTCCACCACCTCGCGCAGCAGCTCGATGTAGACGAGCGTCTTGCCGGATCCCGTGACGCCGCGGAGGAGAAACGTCCCCGGCTGGCGCGTTCGGCTCGCGTCGACGAGGGCGCGGATGACGGCCGCCTGGTCCGCCGTGGGGTTCAGGCGCGGCGCCTCGCCCGTGGGCATGGCGGCGTAGGGGTCGCGGGGGACCACCTCGTCCTCCACGGCCACGAAGCCCTTCTTGACCAGCTGGCGGATGACCTCCGGCGAAAAGCCCAGCTGCTCCTGCAGGTGCGCGGACTCCACGCGGCCGCCCAGCCCCTCGATCATCTCGTACGCCTCGCGCTGCCGCTTCGCCCGGCCGAACGCCTCCTCGCGCGCCAGCAGCGTGGGCAGCTCGCGGGCGATGCGCAGCACGCGGCGCGTGCGCACGGGCGGCTCCACGCGCGGGCCTTCCGTGTCCACACGCACGAGGCCGATGGACTCCAGCCGGCGGATGGTGGGCCACCACGCGCGCTCGCCCAGTTCGCGGCGCACGCGGGGCAGCGGCTGCATCCCTTCCCGCCCCGCGAGCCAGCTGACCAGCTTCTGCTCGTGCTGCGACAGCTCCTCGCCCTCCGCCGGCTCGCGCGCGAGGGAGACGAAGTCCGTGGACGAGTCCGTGAGCCCGGCAGGGAGCGCCGTGCGGATCACCTGCCCCAGGGGCGCCAGATAATAGTCGGCGATCCAGCGGCTCAGGCGCAGGATGGTGGGGGTAGCGCTGGGCTGCGCGTCGAGCACCTTGGAGATGGGCTTGGCGCGCTCCGGCCGCTCCGCCGTCTCCACCACGCGGTCGATCCACCCGATCTTCTCCCGGTTGGCAAAAGGCACCAGCACGCGCGCGCCCGGCCGCGCGGCGGCGCGCAGCGCGGGCGGGACGGCGTACGTGAAGGTACGCGGGAGCGGGAGCGGAAGGGCGACTTCGACGAACAACTTCAGGGAATCGAGAACAGGGAATAGGGGATAGCCCGCAACGGCCCGAACCGCGGGGTACGGGTTACAGGTTAGAGGGGACAGCCTGCAACGGCCCAACAATCTGTACCCCGCGGGTTCCCGTCGCGAGGGGGAGGCGCGGGCAAGCTCATCACTGAAGAGTGGGGCTCCCCGCACCAGGAGCGAATGAATTCGCCGCTGGGAATTCGCGAAGTCCACCTTCGTGGACTGCATCGCAGCCCCTGTGCAGCGGTGACAGATTTCTGAGTCCAATAAGGTGCCGATCCGGCCTGGAGGTGGCCCCGAGGTACTCCCGGCGACCATCTCTGGGGCAGTCCGCGCAGGCGGACTTCGTGCCGTTCCAGCGGCGAATTCATTCGCTCCGGCTGGGGGACGGCGCTACCGATCGGGATCCACAACGCGCCTCGTTTGCTCCGGCGCGAGCGCGGCCCTCGCGAAGAAATGCGAACGGGAGTGCACGTCATCAGTCCAAAACGCGAGCCCCGCCCAACGCGTTTCGCGCTGAGCGGGGCTTCGAGCTGCCGCAACGGGTCCGGCTTACAGCGGGCAGACGGACGGGTCCGTCCCGCAGAAGCAGATGGTCACGCCATGCGCCGCCGTCGGACAGCCGTCATCCGCCGAGACGCAGGCATAGGGCGCGTACGTCGGGCAGCACTCCGTGTCGTCGGGGTTCGTCTTCGCATTGCCCAGCACGGTCCCGCGGCCCGACACGGGCGCCAGGGTCGCGAACGATTCCACCTCGAGGTCGTCCAGGTCCAGCTTGATCTCACGCATCTGCAGGCTCTCCGGGATCGGGGATTCTCGCCGGTTTGAAACATCCGGCGGATAATGGTAACCCCGGCCGCGCCCCTCCGCCTAGTCCCCCGCCCTGCGCACGCCCAGCCCCGGCTCCGTGTTGAAGCGCAACGTGCCGTCCGCCTCCAGCCCGGGGCCGGTGAACGGATCGGACGCCAGCAGCGCGGCGCCGTCCAGGTCTACGTAGTCCACCAGCGGCGTGAGCTGGATGGCGGCGGCGATGCCCAGCGTTGACTCGATCATGCAGCCCAGCATCACGCTCATGTTGTGCGCCCGCGCCGCGTGCACGATGCGGATGGCCTCGCGCAGGCTGCCGCACTTGGCCAGCTTGATGTTCACGCCATCCACCACGCCCGCCAGCTTCGCCACGTCCGACGCATTCTCCACCGACTCGTCCGCGATCAGCGGCAGCGGCGAGTGGTCGCGGACGAGCTTGAGGCCCGCCAGGTCGTGCGCCGGCAGGGGCTGCTCCACGAACTCGATGCCAAAGTCCGCCAGCATGGGCATGGCCGCGATGGCCTGCTTGGCCGTCCACCCCGTGTTGGCGTCCACGCGGATGGTCTTGTCCGGCGCCTCCTGGCGGATCATCTCCAGGATCTCGCGGTCGCGCGGCGTGCCCACCTTGATCTTGAGGATGTCGTACGCCGCCGCCTCGCGCACCTTCTTCCGCATCACCTCCACGTCGTCGATCCCGATGGTGAACGACGACCTGGGGGCGGATGCGGGGTCCAGCCCCCACAGCTTCCACACGGGCACGCCCAGCCGCTTGCCCACCAAGTCGTGCAGCGCCGCGCTGATGGCCACGCGGGCCGAGCCGTGGTGCGCCAGGGCGTGGTGCAGCGCCGTGTCGATGGCCTCCAGCGCGAACGCGTCCCCGCCGGACGCGGACTGCAGGGCCTCCGCCAGGCGCGGGAGGACGGCGCGGACGGTGGCGGCCGTTTCCCCGTAGAACGGCTGCGGCGACGCCTCGCCCCAGCCTTCCACGCCATCGTCGTCC
>NZ_DASURI010000168.1:0-2197 GCF_036280135.1 Longimicrobium sp. | reverse complement strand
CCGCCATCAACCCGGCCACGCTGGACGCGCAGCACCAGCTTACGTACGAGATCTTTCGCCGCGAGCTGGCCAGCGAGCGCGAGAGCGAGCGCTTTCCCTCGCACCTGGTCCCGCTGAACCAGTTCTTCAACTTCACGGCGGGCTTCGTCCAGATGGGCGCGGGCCAGGGGGTGCACCCGTTCCGCACCGTCAAGGACTACGAGGACTTCCTGGGCCGCATCAACGGGTTCCAGCAGGCCATCGACATCACCATCGCCAACATGCGCGAGGGGATGCAGCGCGGCATCGTGCAGCCGCGCGTGCTGATGGAGCGCGTGCTGCCGCAGCTGTCCGCCCACGTGGTGGACGACGTGACGCAGAGCCTGTTCTGGGGGCCCGTCGCCAACATGCCCGCGGACTTCTCCCAGGCCGACCGCGAGCGGCTGACGGCGGCGTACACGGCCGCCATCCGCAACCAGGTGGTGCCCACTTTCCGCAAGCTGCACGACTTCGTCCGCGACGAGTACATGCCCGCCGCGCGCACCACCGTGGGCCTGAGCGCACTGCCCGACGGCCGCGCCTGGTACGAGTTCCTCGTGCGGCAGAACACCACCACCAACCTGTCGCCGGAGCAGATCCACGAGATCGGTCTGGCGGAGGTGGCGCGCATTCACCGCGAGATGGAGACGGTCATGCGCCAGGTGGGCTTCCAGGGCGACCTGAAGGCCTTCATGCAGTACGTGCAGACGGACCCGCGCTTTCGCTACAACACGCGCGAGGAGATGCTGGCCGACTACCGCGCCGCGCAGGCCCGCATCGACGCCACCACGGACCGCCTGTTCGACGTAAAGCCCAAGGCCAACTACGAGATCCGGCCCGTGGAGCCGTTCCGCGAGCGCAGCTTCAGCGGCGGGTCGTACACGCCGGCCGCGCTGGACGGCAGCCGCCCCGGCGTGTTCCACCTCAACACCTACGATCCGCAGGGCCGCCCGCGCTACGGCATGGAGTCGCTGCTCATCCACGAGGGCTCGCCGGGCCACCACTTCCAGATCTCCATCGCCCGCGAGCTGGAGAACCTGCCCCGCATCCGGCGCTTTGGCGGCTACACGGCGTACTCCGAGGGCTGGGGCCTGTACGCCGAGACGCTGGGCCGCGAGCTGGGACTGTACCAGGACCCGTACCAGTACTACGGCTTCCTGGCGTCGGAGCTGTGGCGCTCCATCCGCCTGGTGCTGGACACGGGCATTCACGCCAAGGGGTGGACGCTGGAGCAGGCCATGCAGTACGCCCGCGACAACTCGCCCAACAGCGAGTCCAACACCCAGGCCGAGGTGGAGCGCTTTGCCGCTATCCCCGGCCAGGGCCTGGCGTACAAGATGGGGCAGATGAAGATCACCGAGCTGCGCCAGCGCGCCCAGGCGGCGCTGGGCCCGCGCTTTGACATCAAGGCGTTCCACCGTGCCATCCTGGAGGACGGTGCCCTGCCCCTGGACGTGCTCGATACCAAGATGAACCGCTGGATCGCCGCCCAGCAGGCCCGCTGATCGGCCAATCCGGTGAAACGACGAAGCGCCGCCCCTCGGAGGGGGCGGCGCTTCGGCTTTCGGTGACGCGCGGAATCATATCATACCGGATCCGGAAGAAGCGCTTGTCTTCCTGAGTCATTCAGCGCTGCGCGCACCCTGCGGGATGAACGCCACCGCAGTTCAACCTCCCCCAGGGGTTGTTGGGGGAGGTGGGCGAGCTCCGCGAGCCCGGAGGGGGCGCTCGCGCGGAGGCTGCCAAAGCTCCCGAGCCTGCACTTTCTATTCAGAGGCTCTCACGAACGCGACCGCGTCGGATGCGTGCGGCCCCGAAGGACCTTCCCGCCCCCGTCACGCGGAGTCAAGGGCGCCTTCCGACCGAAGAATCTGGTTGGGCCGCGCACAGGCCTCGCCCGTGCTGGACTCCTCGCGCGAACTCAGCGCGCGGGCGGGACCTTGCACTCCGGCAACCAGATTCTTCGGCCGGCCGGCGCTCGATGCACCACGCGACGGGACAGTCCCAGCCGGCGCCGGCCGACCTCAGAATGACAGCACGGGTGAGAAACGGCTCTACACCCACTCGAAAACCGCTGTCAGTAAATCAACGCCGATGCGCAGTGTTTATGCGGACTCGGCTCACGGATGCCGGAAAAGCGAGAAGCCCGCGCGGCAGACGCCGCGCGGGCTTCGATCCG
>NZ_DASURI010000167.1:0-5136 GCF_036280135.1 Longimicrobium sp. | reverse complement strand
GCGGGCGGGAGTTCCGGCACGATCCACAGGTCCGGCGGGGTGCGCTCCGGCTGGGCCAGGTCCTGGAAGAGGTCGATGGTGCGGCCCAGCACGCTGATGGGCCCGCGCGACGCGATCTCCGGGTCCGTGCGGCCCACGTCCAGCGCCACGACGTAGCGCGCGCCCAGCTGCCGCGCCGCGTCCAGGGGAAGGTTGTCGGCCACGCCGCCGTCGATGAGCGTGCGGCCCTCCCACTCCACGGGCGCGAACACGCCGGGCACGGCAAAGCTGGCGCGAACGGCGCGGGCCAGGTCGCCGCGCGCCAGTACCACCGCCTCGCCCGTGCGCAGGTCCGTGGCGACCACGCGAAAGCGGCGCGCCAAGCGGTCGAAGTCCCCGCGGGCGCGGGACTCGGCGTCGAACAGCAGCTGCACGAGCGCGCGGTTCATCCGCCACTGCGGGACGAAGCCGCGCGGGTAGCGCAGCGGGTCCGTCTGCAGGTCGTAGTTCACGAGCGGATAGCGCACGGCCCGCTCCGGCCCGATCACCGATGGCGCGGCCGTGAACAGCTCGCCCCAGCGCACGGCGCGGACGAGCCGCTGGATCTCGTCCGCGGGGTAGCCGGCGGCGTACAGGGCCCCCACCAGCGCGCCGACGCTCGTGCCGGCCACGATGTCGGCGTCGTATCCGCGCTCCTCCAGGGCCAGCAGCGAGCCGGGATGCGCCAGCCCGCGCGAGCCGCCGCCGCTGAGCACCAGGGCGTCCGTGCCCGTAGCGGGCCGAAAGGGAGTAGAGACGGTGTCCGTGGGGACCTGCGCCCCCGCGGGGGGCACGCCGGCGAGCACAGCCGCCGCGATCAATGTGGTAAGGACGCGCGCGAACGGGCGTGACGAGGCAGCGGGCACGGGCATGGGGTCCGGAAAACGCGAGAACGGGGCGGGTACGGATGAGTACCGGCGGATGCGTCGAAGGGGGCAAGCGCCATGCCCTCGCACGAGCACATATAAGATCGAGCCGGATCGTCCGGCGATGGGCCGATTCGCACGGCGGCGCGCGCGCAAACAGAACGGGCTCCCGGATTCGCGGGAGCCCGTGTCGTTGGGGCGGATGACGATCGAAGATCGCGACGCGCTTCAGAAGCGGATGGCGACGCCGGCGTCCAGTTGCGAGAAGCCGTCGCCCGCGGACAGCTGGCCGAACCACGCGGAGCGGCCCGCGCGCAGCGGGTGCTCGTAGCGCACCAGGCCGTACGGAGTCGCGTCCACGACGCGCCCAGGCGCGCGCCGGCGCCCACGCCCCAGTGCGGCGACAGAACGCCCATCAGCTCCGCGCGACCGGCCAGGCCCAGGTCCGGCAGGCAGGCGGCGCCTTCCGCCCGCAGGCCGTCGCGCGAGTCCACGCAGGCGCGCTGGTCCGTGCCGTCGAGGTTCTCCGTGTAGTAGTACGGGCTCCGCGAGTCCTCCGTCAGCAGGAGGTCCAGCGCCACCGTCCCGCGCATGGGCAGGCCAAACGCGTGGAGCCGATGCGCGGCAAAGCCCGTCATGGCGGCGCCCAGCGCCCGGTCGTGGTTCAGCCCCACGCACGTCCGGCCAGACTCGCCCCCGGCGGAGACGTCACTCGGCATCGGCAGTCGCGGGATGAACGCCTCCGTTGCACGGCGGCGGCGCGGGCGCGAGGTTCACGGCATCCGTGCGGGGCCGCTGCGAATGCCAGACAGGAGGCGGGGATGGAGGGGATTCTTCCGGGGGAGGTGGCTTGGTACGTCACGGGCCGGTTCTACGCGGCGCCGGACGGGTCGCTGCGTGACGCCGGCTACTTTCTGCACCTGCAGGGCATTCACGCCCCGCTCTTCGACGGCGCGCCGGGCGAGGGGACGGCGCACCTCACCTTCCTGGCGGAGCCGTTCACGGCCAGGCCCGTGCAGAACGGCGACCTGTCGCTGGGGCTGGACGCCAAGGGCGACTTTTCTGTCTACCTCAACCGCCACCCGACCGCCACGTTCGACCATCCGCACTCGTTCGGCGCGGGCGAGGAGGTGGCGCGGTTCCGGCGCGTGGCCGTGGTCACGGGGACCACGCTGGGCACGGGGAGCGCCGACACGCCGCTGCTGGCGCTGAACGTGTTCTCCGCACGGCTGATTGCGAGCCGGCCGTTCGAGCTGGCCGGACGCACGTACGACCTTGCCCGGCTGATGCCGCACGGCATCACCCAGTGGGGGACGGCCGCCACCACGCCCGCCGCCACCCTCGCCGGCTTCACGAGCGTCATCCCCTTCGTGGGCTCGGCCATCGCCATCGGCGCACCGGCGCGGGCGGGCTAGCGCGGAGTACGCGCGTGTCGGGGGCGGATGGACGTAGCAGACTCCACGGGGGCGCCCCCTCCGGGCTCGCGGAGCTCGCCCACCTCCCCCAAAAACCCCTGGGGGAGGTTGAACAGCGGTTGGTCAAAGACTCGGAGGGTGTTGCCAAATCCTTGGATAGAAGCCAAGGAGCGTCATCCTGAGTCATTCGGCGCTGCGCGCACCCTACGGGATGAAAGCCGCCGCAGCTCAACCTCCCCCAGGGGTTATTGGGGGAGGTGCGAGCCTACGCGAGCGGAGGGGGCGCTCGCGTGAGGCCTGCTACACGCCAGAACCAGCCCTCTCTTTCTATTCAGGGAGCGCCGCGCGTAACGGGGACGCAGACAAAAGCTTGGCGCGACCGAAGGATCTTGCGTGCGCAACTCGAACGCGGCTTTCGTGCACGAGAGCCGCCGCAGAGTTTCGCGGGCAAGATCCTTCGTCGCCGCCAAAGATCACGTTTGGACAGGGACCACGCGGCGGCTCCTCAGGATGACGCGGCCCGGAGTTCGAGGCTTGGCAACACCCTCTCAGTCTCAGGATGACGCGCGTGCGAGGGTCCGGTAATCGACGCGCTAAAGTCCGCGGCAGGAGCAGCCGATACCTTCCCGCATACCCTTCACTGAAGGAGGGGTGGAAGAACAGGGCAAATCGCCTCCGCCGCCTCGCGACGGAGGCATTTACTCGTTTTTGTTCCGGAAAAGAGTCTATTCCCTCCTGCGCCCCGCCTCCGCGCTCAGCCCATCCTGAATCCCAACCTTCTCCCTACCATCACCTTACGCGCGAAATACACGCGCTTCCCGCCAGGATGTACACACCGCGCGGGTCTCCATCAGGAGATCGCAATGGGAGCGCCCCGCTCAAACCAAACAAGATCTTTGCTAAATCGTTGCACTACCTCACCTTGCGACGGTACGGCCGGAGCGTTAGGGTTGTCGCCTTCCCACTGGCGTACCCTCACGTTGGAATCTCATGTTTTCCATCGCACGACCCGTCCAAGGCGCGCGGCGCTGGACCGTGGCGGCGCTTGCACTGCTTGCCGCCGCCTGTACGGACCAGCCCACGGCCAACGCCCCCGAGCCCGTCGCCGGCCCCGGCGGCGCGCCGGCAAGCCAGCTCCTGTGCAGCGTCACCGTCAGCACGGGCGCGCTGGAGTGCGCCGGCGACGTGGGGACGGCGCCGGGCGGGCCCCGGTCCACCCTCTACGGCGGGCAAAACTCGCTCGTGCGGCTGAGCTCGGCCAACGCCGACACCACCGGCGGCGTGTTCGAGGTGGACGTCACCGTCACCAACCTGCTGGCCAGCCAGGCCGTCGGCACGGTGGACGGCGTGACGGCCCACGCGAACGGCGTGCGGGTGTTCTTCGCCACGGGCCCCACGGTCTCGGGCGGCTCGGGCACGGTGGTGCTGGCCAACGCGGACGGCGACGACTTCTTCACGGAGCCGGAGCAGCCGTACTTCCAGTGGAACGGCGTCCTGGCCCCCGGGGCCACGTCGGCGGCCAAGCCGTGGCGGTTTGCCCTTTCGCAGGGCGTGACCCGCTTTTCGTTCGTCGTCTACGTCTCCACCGAGGTGCAGAACCGGCTGGTGATCTCGGAGCTCATGGCCAACCCGGCCGGCACCGTGCAGGACAGCCTGGGCGAGTACGTGGAAGTGTACAACGCGGGCGCGTTCGCCGTGAACCTGCGCAACTACGCCGTGCGCGACAACGGCGGATCCACGACCATCGGGGCCGACGTGATCGTGCCCGCGGGCGGGTACGCGGTGCTGGGCCGCAGCGTGGACCCCGCCAAGAACGGCGGCATCACGGTGGACTACGCCTACACGGCCACCATCGGCACCACGTCGTCCAACCTGCAGTTCTCCAACAGCGGCGCGGACCGCTTCGTCATCCGCGCCCCCACGGGCGTGATCGCCGACTCGGTGTCGTACACCTCGTCGGGCACGGTGGCCAAGAACGGCGTGGCCCGCGAGCTCACGGACGTGTCGCTGGACAACGTGGCCGTGGACGGCGCCAGCTGGACCGACGCCACCAACGTGTACGACGCCACCAACAACAACCGCGGCACGCCGGGCACCTCGCCCACGGGCGGCGGCAGCGGGCCGCCCCCGGTGGCCGGCCCCGTGACCACGGTGACCGTCACGCCGGCCAGCCAGACCCTGGCCCCCGGCACCACGCGGCAGTACACCGCCGTGGGCCGTGACGGGACCGGGCAGGTGGTGAGCACCACCTTCACGTGGAGCAGCACCAACGAGGCGGTGGCCACGGTGAGCGCCACGGGCATGGTCACCACCCTCGCCGACGGCTCCACCACCATCCGCGCCACGTCGGCCAACGGGGTCCTGGGCAGCACCACGCTCACGGTGGCCACGGCGTCCACGGGCTCCGTGTACCGCAACCACCTGGAGTTCGGCGTGCCCACCGACGCCAACGCGTCGGACGACATCCTGCTCAACAAGACCACGTACTCGCTGTCGTACAACTCGGCGCGGGGCGGGCCCAACTGGGTGAGCTGGAACCTGAACTCCACGCACTTTGGCGGCGCCAACCGCTGCAACTGCTTCGCGGCCGATCCCACCCTGCCGGCGGGGGCCACGGTCATCACCACGTCGGACTACACGGGCAGCGGGTACAGCCGCGGCCACATGGTGATGAGCGAGCAGCGCACGGCGACCCCGGGCGAGAACGAGTCCACGTTCTTCATGACCAACATCCTGCCGCAGCTGCAGGACATGAACGGCGGCCCCTGGCTCAAGTTCGAGGTCTACACCAACGACCTTGCCCGCGTGAACGGCAAGGAGGTGTACAACATCGCCGG
>NZ_DASURI010000166.1:0-5292 GCF_036280135.1 Longimicrobium sp. | reverse complement strand
CGGTCGCGGTGCTCCGTCTCGGCCAGCACCAGCCCCAGCAGCAGCGCGCCGATGGCCTCGGCCACGTGGATGGTCTCGCCGGCGCCCGCGACGAGCAGCAGCGCGGCGGCAACGACCAGCAGCAGCACCTCGTCGCTGCGGATGCGGAGCGCGCGGTTCAGCCAGGGCACGGCCAACCGGCCCAGCCCCAGCACGCCCAGCATGAACGCCAGCGCCATCCCCGCGCCGGCCAGAACGCCGCCGACGGACGTGGATCCGCTCAGCACCAGGCCGCTGACGACGGACAGGAAGACGGCCAGGAACACGTCCTCGAACATGATGATCCCCAGGATCATCTCCGTCTCGGGGTTGGCCGTGCGGCGCAGGTCCACGAGCACCTTGGCCACGATGGCGCTGCTGGAGATGGTGGTGATGCCGGCCGCCACGAGCGTTTCCTTGAGCGGCCACCCCAGCAGGGCGGGGTACAGCAGCCCCAGGGTGAAGTTGATGCCGATGTAGATGCTGCCGCCCACGGCGATGGAGCGCCCCGAGCGGATCAGTCGCCCCACGGAGAACTCCAGCCCCAGGTAGAACAGCAGGAACAGCACGCCCATCCGCCCCATGAACTCGATGAGCGGCGCGCTCTCCACGAAGCGCAGGTCCAGCATCCCCACGTGCGGCGCGTGCGGCCCCACGGCCATCCCGGCCAGGATGAGGAACGGCGCGGTGGAGAACTTCAGCTTCCACGACAGGAGCGCGGCGCCCGCTACCAGCGCGAGCGCCAGCCCCACTTCGAAGACCATGTGATCCATCGGTCCGGCAACCTTCCGCGTTGAGAGGGAAAGACGAGGGCTGATCGGTCCGCCCCGGCCGGACGCGCGCGTCGTCCGGCCGGGAACGGCGTCAGCCGCGGGTTTCCTTCTCCGCGGGCGGCTGCGTCCGGTCCGCAGAGTACTTCTCGATGGTGGACGGGCGGCTGGCCCAGATCACCAGCCCCACCGCCGCCAGCACGGCAACGATGACGAGCGTGTTGGTGACGTTGACCCCCGTGCGGGCGGGAGCCTGGATCATCGAAAGCGCGAGCGTAAGCATGTGTGTTTCCCCGCCTTGGGATGTGCGTAGCATGGGGCATGCGCGCCCTCCCGGGCCGAAGGTGGACGGTCCGGGCGCGTGCGTGCCGTGATTTCTGTGGATGCGTTGCCGGCGGACGTGCCGGCGAATGCTACGCGAGCGCGGGGGGAGGAACGCCGGTGGAGCGGGCGGAGACGGTGCCGTCGCGGGCGGCGGCCAGGCGCCGGGCGAAGGTGGGAAGGAGCGTGCAGCGGGTGCGGGCGTCCGCCGTGGCCAGGCGCGCCGCGTGGGCAATGCCGCGCGCGGGTGTGTCCGGCGCGCCGGCGCCCGGGGCCACGCGGGGCACGACGCCCGCGCGCATGCCCGGCGGGGCCAGCACGGGCGCGCCGCCCTGCAGGAACGCCAGCGCGAGCGCCTGGCGCCCCGTGGCCACGCCGGACTGCGCCTGGGGCTGGAACGAACGCCCGCCGGACGCCGGTGCCGCGTCCGCACGGTCGCCGAGCCCCACGCAGGCAAGCGCCAGCGCGGCGAGCAGGGCGGCGAACGTGGTGCGGAGCGTGTGCTTCACCGGCCTCCGGCGAACGGGGTGGACATGCGGCTGATGACGCCCGTACCGGGAACCCGGCGTTTGGTTCCCCTCCGGGCGTGATCCGTCCGTCCGGTCAGCTGTGCCCGGCCACGGGGTGCGGCAGGTACGGCGCCTCCAGCTCCGCCACCTCGTCGGGCGTCAGCGCGAGCGACAGCGCGGCCACGGCATCGTCCAGGTGGTGCAGCTTCGTCGCGCCGATGATGGGCGACGTGATCCCCGGCACCTGGAGCACCCAGGCGAGCGCCACCTGCGCGCGGGGCACGCCGCGCCGCTCGGCGACGGCCGCCACGGCGTCCACGATCCGCCGGTCCGCGTCCTCCATCCGCGCGTAGAGCGTCCGGCCGAACGCGTCCGTCTCCGTGCGCTCCGTTGTCTCATCCCAGGCGCGGGTGAGCTTGCCGCGGGCCAGCGGGCTCCACGGGATCACGCCGACGCCCTGGTCGCGGCACAGGGGCAGCATCTCCCGCTCCTCCTCGCGGTACAGCAGGTTCAGGTGCGGCTGCATGCTCACGAAGCGCGTCCAGCCGTGCAGGTCCGCCGTGTGCTGCGCCTTGGCGAACTGCCACGCGTACATGGACGACGCGCCGATGTACCGCGCCTTGCCCATCCGCACCACGTCGTGCAGGGCCTCCATGGTCTCCTCGATGGGCGTGGAGGCATCCCATCGGTGGATCTGGTACAGGTCCACGTAGTCGGTGCCCAGCCGGCGCAGGCTGGCGTCGATCTCGGCCAGGATGTGCTTGCGGGACAGGCCGGCGCCGTTGGGTCCCTCGCGCATGCGGCCGTGCACCTTGGTGGCCAGGACGATCTCGTCGCGCCGCGCGTAGTCCGTCAGGGCGCGGCCCACGATCTCCTCGCTGCTGCCCGCCGAGTAGACGTTGGCCGTGTCGAAGAAGTTGATGCCCGCGTCCAGCGCCTTCTTGAGGAACGGCCGGCTGGCTTCCTCGGGCAGCGACCAGGGATGCGCGCCGCGGTCCGGCTCGCCGTAGCTCATGCACCCCAGGCAGATGCGCGACACCTCCAGCCCTGCTCGCCCCAGCTTCACGTACTCCATCCGCTCCACCCTTCTCCTCGTAATTTTGTGCCGAGTTGATTGCTGAGGGAGGCGTCCGCACGATCCGTCCCACGCGGAGAACCCGAGCGTCGATCGAAGGATCTCCTGTCCCGTGCACGATGGCGGAGTGTGTCTCGCGCGCGGAGGGCCCCCTCCCCCCGACCCCCTGCCCCCGCTTCGCGGGGGAGGGGGAGAACCCAGCCCCAGCACGGGCTTGCCTCCGCGCACTGAAGACACCCCGCGCGAAACCCCTCCCCCGAAGTTGGGGGAGGGGTCGACCGCCGTTGCGAGGAACGAGCAAAAAGGCGGTCGGGGGAGAGGGCCCCCCGTCGCGCAGCGACGGGGACTCCGCCTCCCGGACAGGCCCGATCCTCATCTCCGCTGATCCGCTGCCTTCGCCGATCCGCCGCCTCCGCTGATCCGCTGCCTCCGCTGATTCTCCCCTAGACGGTTGATCCGCGGCCTCCGCCGATCCGCTCTCCGCCCCGGCCCCTACGGCGTCCGCGGCCGCTGGCCCGTGCTGCCGCCGTGTGCCTCGCCGCCGGGCTGCGCGGGCGGGCGCTGCTCGGCCTGGGCGCGCTCCGCCAGGGCGGCGGGGACGATGTCCCAGTTGTGCCGGAACACGTCGCCCGGGCGCAGGGTGCCGCGGCGGCGGATGTCCTCGATCAGCAGCTCGCGGATGCCCTCGCCGCGGTCGTACACCACGGGCGCGCCGATCAGCATGGAAAACCCGCCGCTTCCGCTCGCGCGGTAGTTGTTCAGCGCGAGGGTAAAGCTGTCCGTCGCCGCCACCGCGCGCCCGTCGCGCTCCAGCCGCACGACGCGCTGGCCCACGGGGCGGCTGACGTCCAGCGTGTAGTCCACCCCGCTCACCACGTCGAAGTTGTAGCCCGCCACGGACGGGTTCACGAGCGATTCGCAGGCGCCGCCGGGGCAGGGCAGGTAGTACTCCGCGCTCTTTTCCAGGTACGCCCGCAGCTGCGCGCCGCTGATGCGCACGGCCTTGAGCGTGTTGTCGTACACGTACAGGCCGGCTACGTCCGCCACCGTCACGTTCCCCGCCGGCAGGCGCGACGTGAGCGAGAACGCGGCGGTGGACGAGAGGTCCGCGCCCGTCACGCGCATCTGCACGTCGTTGATCAGGTCCAGGATGGGCGTGTCGCGCGTGCGGGCCGTGGCCGACGACCACGTTTCCGTCGACGTCCCCACCACCTGCGACACGTACGCCCGCGTGCGCTCGTGCGCCTGCGCCAGCGCCGATTCCAGCCGCGGCGACGTGCTGCCCTCGCGCGGGTGCAGCACCGTTCCGCTCGCGTCCGCGATCGTCCACCGGCCGTCCGCCCAGCGCAGGTCCAGCTCGGCGACGGCCAGCGACGTGCCCCAGTTCTTGGCCTGCTGCACCTGCACGCCGTTGATGGTGGTGTCGGTCACCTCGCGGTGCGTGTGCCCCATGAAGATCACGTCGATCCCCGGGACCTCGCGCGCCATGGCCGACGCGGCGTTCTCCGTGGGCACGCCGGTCGCGGCCGTGTCGTAGCTGCTGCCCTCCAGCCCGCTGTGCGCGGCCACGAGGACCACGTCCGCGCCTTCCGCCCGCATCCGCGCCACGACGGGCCGCACGCTGGCCACGATGTCGCGGAACTCCAGGCGCCCCTGGACGTTGTCGCGGTCCCAGATCATCACCCCCGGCGGCGTGACGGAGGTGATGCCGATCTTCACGGTGTGCCCGCCGACGGTGCGCTCCACGAACGTGTACGGCCGGTACGCGTGCTCGTCCGTCCCCGCGCGAAAGACGTTGGCGCTCAGGAACGGGAACGAGGCATCCGCGGTGGAGCGCGCCAGGTGCTCGATGCCGTAGTTGAACTCGTGGTTGCCGATGGCCGCGGCGTCGTAGCCCACCAGGTTCATGGCCTGGATGAGCGGATGCGTCTCGCCCTCCGCCAGCCGCCGGTAGACGAAGTCCATGGGGTTGCCCTGCAGCAGGTCGCCGGACTCCACGAGCACCGTGCGCGCGGGATTCGCCGCGCGCACGCTGTCGATGAGGGACACCAGCGTGGCCAGGCCGTTGTTGGTGCGCTGGCCCGTGTAGTAGTCGTAGGGCAGGATCCAGCCGTGCAGGTCCGTGGTGCCCATCAGCACCAGCCGGCCCTCCACGGGGGCGGGTTGCGCCGGCGGAGTCCGCGGCGCGCATCCGCCCAGGGCGGCCAGGCCCGCGGCGACGGGCAGCGTGGCGGTCAGTCGTCGAAACGCGTTCATCTCGTTCGTTCTCGCGATCGGGATTCGGTGTGCGCGCTGGATACACGGACGTGCGGAGGTGGGTCCGCTGGGTCCCGCCCGCGGTGGATGGATTGCGACGAGGCCCCCTCCCGCTCGTCGGCTCGCGACCTTCTCCCGCCGCGCGGGGAGAGGTGAAAACGGCGGCGCGTGGTGCCGGCGTGGCACCCGCCCGCGGCGTATGGCCACCTCCGAGTCGGAGCGGCTGAAGCCGCCGCAACGACTGCGGAAAGCCTCGCAAACTGCGCGAGGCTTCAACTCCGTGAACGCCGCCCCGGTGCACTCCGGCCGACTTTCGCTGGGGCAGTCCGCGCAGGCGGACTTC
>NZ_DASURI010000165.1:0-15808 GCF_036280135.1 Longimicrobium sp. | reverse complement strand
GTCAACCTCCCACTTGATCGGGGCTGGAAACGTGGTTACGTTCGAACCATGATCAAGCCGCGCTACGCCCCCGATGAGCTCGCCCGCATGGGCGACGCGATCTACGAGCGGGACATCCTTCCCCGGATGACGGCGGAGGATACCGGCCGCATCGTCGCCATCGACGTGGAGACGGGTGCGTACGCCCTCGGGTCCGACCTGCTGGCGACTGCGCACCAGGTGTTCGAGTCCGTTCCTGGGGCCCAGCTCTGGTTCAAGCGGGTGGGGTTCGCGTATGTGCATTCCTTCGGAGGCCGTGACTCGCGACCCAGGGGTGGGGCATGATTGTCGGCGTCGTCAACGATTCCTTCGAGGCGACGGTCGAGCTCACGGTCTGTGGTCCGGGAGGCCAGGAAGAACGGCTGGAGTTCGTAGTGGATACGGGCTTCGCGGGAACCATTTCGCTCCATCCGGCGGTGGCTGCCGCGCTCGGGCTTCCGTACGTAGGCCAGGTGACTGCCAGGCTGGCGGATGGAAGTCTGGTCCCGATGACGATCCGGGCGGCGCAGTTGCTGTGGAACGGCGGCGTGCGAGATGTGTCGGTGGACATCGCTGAGAATGTCTCGATGATCGGGATGAATCTGCTGGCCGGACACGAATTCTACATGCGTACTGTCCCCGGTGGTGAGGTGCTGACTTCAGCTCCCTCCGACTTTGTGCAGGCGCCACATCCGGGTTGACATTTGCCTGCAGTCCAGATGGTATTCAGCCCGTGACCACGCCCGGTCGCGGGCTTTTCGTTGCGCTCCCCAGGCTCTCCGGTTCACATGCAGCGGATGGATGACGCCACGTTCATCGCGTGGCTGGCGGAGGCGGGGATCACGGGCGCCGAGCCGAAGTCCGGGCGCACGTGGCTGTACTTTGGCGCGGCGCAGGACGCCACCCGCACGTGGGAGGCACCGGATGCGGGTGAGGCGCGGGATGCGTGGCTCGCGGCGGTCGTCCGCGCCGCGTCGGCCGGCGGGCCGTGGTGGCTGTGGCCGCGCGGGGGCGGCGGCTGGTACGGCGGCTTTGCGTCCGCGGAGGGGATCGCCGCGGCGGCGGGGGCGGCCGGCGTGCCGCGCGACTTCGGCGGCGCGCTGGGCTTTGGCGCGGACGAGACGGAGCCCATGATGGGCCTCCTCCGCGCGTTCGCGGCGTGGCCGTGGAACGGGGGAGACGACGTGTACCTCGTCCCCGCCGATCAATCGTGCGTGGTGATGCTCTGCCACGACGAGGAGATCCACGTCTTTGCGCCGGACCGCGAGCGCTTGCGTACGTTCGGGGAGGATGTTCGTATGTGATGCATCCCCGCCGTCGCGGCCTCCGGTCAGGTGGCGCAGACCCTTTCGGATCAATTTGAATCGACATGTCTTCGTTTCTTCGAGGTAGCGGCCCCAGGGTCTTTCTGTCGTATCGCTACACCGATCGGGGTCCAGCCGGGGAGGTCAGCCGTTTTCTTGCCGATCGCGGCTGCCAGGTACGTATGGAGGACGAAACGTCGCTCCTGGGGCAGAACCTTTCGCGCGTCCTGCCCGAACGCATCCGGGATGCGGAGGTGTTCGTTCAGCTGGTTACGGACGCCTCGTCGGAGTCGGAGTGGGTACGGCGGGAGCTCGAGTGGGCCGTAGAGCGGAACCGCGGGGCGGGAATGCCGTTGATCATCCCCGTCGTGCTGGGGCCGGTAGTTCCGCTAGGATTGCTGAAGGACTGGGCCTACGTGAACGCGGGTGGCGGGCTGAACGACCAGGTGCTGCAGACGCTCGCGCGGGGATGCCTGAACGCCGTGGAGCCCCTGCCCCTGGACCGGGAGCGGCCCTGCCACTTCGACGAATCCCGCGTCCTGGACCTGCTGCGAAAAGCCGCGGCGCCCCTCCGGCGGATCGTCGTGGACGCCGACGGGCTGTTCGAGGCGACGTCGCGGGCAGCCATCGACCGGGCAAAGAGCCTGGACGGGGAGCACCGGGACGCGTTCGTAGCCCAGGAGCGGCGGCGGCGCGACCGGCTCGCCCGACTGCTGGAGTACGCTGACCTGGTGCTTCCCCGGCTGCTGCGCGAGCTGCACGAGCAGTATCATGAATATGCGTATGCGTTTCCCGGGCGCGCGCTGGAGCCGGTGAACCGATTCTCGCGCCTGCTGCTGGGTACCGAGCTGGTCGCCCTCTTTCGCACCTTCAAAGGCGAGCTGGAGCCGCTCGATCCCGGGGCGCCCGTCCTTCGAGAGGCACTGGAGCGGATGCACTCCGCCCAGGCTCACAAGCCCGGGGACTCGGGGTTCGGAGAGGCATACTGGGGGCTGGGAGAGCAGCCCAAGGCCCTCGTGGAGCTTGGCTTCGCCGGGCGCGTGCCCGTCAACCTGTACCTTCCCGCGCAGACGGTTGAGGGAGACCGGGAGGTGGCGATGCGCTTCGGCGACCCACCCGACACGATCGTTCGCCCGGAGCACTGGGCGGACTACGCGCTTCCCCAGATCGCGCGCAGGGCGGCCTGGTCACTGAACAGCCCCCATCCTCCCGCCGAGGTCATCGAGCAGTATGGCTGGAAGGTGAGCGACTACCGCCGGATGGGCTACCCGTGATGCGTCCCGCCATTCGGCAGATCATGCGACTGATTCCACACGTGGGCGTGGGGACGCTGCGGTTCGGGATGGACGAGGCGGCGGTGCGCGCCGTCCTGGGCGAGCCGGCGGAGCGCGAGCTGTACGACGACGGCGCGCGGACGGCGCTCGCGTTCCCGGGCGAGGTGGACGCGATCCTGCACGCGGAGCACGGACTGGTGGGCGTGAGCCTTGCCGCCGGGCAGGCGACGCTGTTCGGCGCGGACCTGTTCGCGCTGGATCGCGCGGGCATCGAGGCGCTGCTGGCTCCGCGCGTGGAGACGGCGTGGCGGCGGATCGACCACGACACGCGTACGCTCTCCGCGCCGTCGCTGGGGCTCATCATCTACTTCCACGTGACGGACGACACGCCGCAGTTTCCGGGACGTGGCGCGGCGGCGAGCGCATCGGCTGACGTGCATCACCCTGATCCTCCCATTTCCTTCTTCATCGAACGATGAAGCGCATCGCACTGCTGCTCCTCGTCTCCCTGGCCGGATGCACGACGGCGCGCACGGCCGCCGCGCCCGCGCCAAGCCCGGAAGCCGCCGCCGTCGTCGCCGTGGCCGACCGGCTGTTCGACGCCATGCGGACGCGCGACACGGTGGCGATCAAGCGCCTGTTCACCCCGCAGGCGCGCATCGTTGCCGTGGGGCGGCAGAACGGGGTGGCGATGATGCGTGAACGCGCCGTGGGCGAGTTCCTGGGCAGCATCGCCACGGCGCCGGAGGCGCTGCTGGAGCGGATGTGGGATGCCGAGGTGCGCATCGACGGCGACCTGGCGACGCTCTGGGCGCCGTACGACTTCCATCGCGGCGCGCAGTTCAGCCACTGCGGAGTGGATGCGTTCCAGCTGGTGCGGGTGGAGGGCGCGTGGCGCATCGTGTCGCTCAGCTACACCCTCCAGCCGGAAGGCTGCCCGCCCGCGCCGCCGCGCTGAGCCGACGCGTGCAGGATGTGAAAGTATCTGCCGGAGACGGCCGCACCCCGCCGGAGCGAATGAATTCGCCGCTGGAAATTCGCGAAGTCCGCCTGCGCGGACTGCCCCAGCGCGTGCCCGTCGGTGTGCACCTCGAGCCACGAACCAGCCATTGAAGCCTCACGCCGTTCGTGAGGCTTTCCACAGTCGTTGCGGCGGCTTCAGCCGCTCCGGCTCCGAGACGGCGCTTCCCGGGCGTGGAAACAGATGACGGGATGGCGGGTATCGTGACGGCTTGTACCCGGGACACCGGGAGTGCATATTCGGGCCTCCGCGCACCGGCAGGGCGCGCGGCCGGCTTCTCCAACCGTCATCGAAACGATGCGAATGCGCGATACCTTCATCATCCCCGGCGCGGCCCTCGTGCTCACGGCCGCGGCCGTCACGGGCGCCGGGGCGCAGCAAAATCCGCTGCTGGCCGAGTGGACGGGGCCGTACGGCGGCATCCCCCCGTTCGACCAGGTGCGGGTGGAGCACTTCAAGCCCGCGCTGGAAACGGCCATGGCTGAAAACCTGGCCGAAATCGAGCGCATCGCCCGCAACCCGGCCGCGCCCACCTTTCAGAACACCATCGAGGCGCTGGAGAACGCCGGCCGCATGCTGGACCGCGTGAGCACCTCGTACGGCATCTGGAGCAGCACCATGAACACGCCGGAGTTCGCGGCCGTGGAGCGCGAGATGGCGCCCCGGCTGGCGGCGTTCGGCGACCAGGTCACGGGCAACACGGCGCTGTTCCGCCGCATCGCGGCCATCTACGAGTCGCCCGACACGGTGAACCTCACGCCGGAGCAGCGGCGCCTGGTGTGGCGCTCGTACACCAACTTCGTCCGGGCCGGCGCCCGGCTGGACGAGCCGGCCAAGGAGCGCCTGTCGGCCATCAACCAGCGCCTGGCGGAGCTGTACACGCGCTTCAGCCAGAACGTGCTGGCCGACGAGACCGACCACACCATGGTGCTGCGCGACTCGGCGGAGCTGGCGGGGCTGCCGCCCTCGCTGGTGGCGGCGGCCGCGCAGGCGGCGCAGAGCCGCAACCAGCCCGGCGCGTGGGTCATCACCAACACGCGCTCGTCCATCGACCCGTTCCTCACCTACAGCACGCGGCGTGACCTGCGCGAGCGGGCGTGGCGCATGTTCGTGAACCGCGGCGACAACGGCGACGCGCACGACAACAACGCCATCATCACCGAGATCCTCAAGCTGCGGGCGGAGCGCGCCAACCTGCTGGGCTACCCCACGCACGCCCACTGGCGGCTGGAGAACGCCATGGCCGGCACGCCGGAGCGTGCCATGGAGCTCATGGAGGCCGTGTGGACGCCCGCCGTGGCCCGCGTGCGCCAGGAAGTGGCCGACATGGAGCAGGTGGCCGCGGCCGAGGGCACGCCCGTGGACATCCAGCCCTGGGACTACCGCTTCTACCAGGAAAAGGTGCGCAAGGCGCGCTACGACCTGGACCAGAACCAGGTCAAGCCGTACCTGCAGCTGGAGCGGCTGCGCGAGGGGATGTTCTGGGTGGCCGGCGAGCTGTTCGGCTTCGCCTTTCAGCCCGTGACCAACGTGCCCGTGTACCACCCCGACGTGCGGGTGTGGGAGGTGACGGACCGCGCCACGGGGCGCCACGTGGGGCTGTGGTACTTTGATCCGTACGCCCGGCCGGGCAAGCGCTCGGGCGCGTGGATGAACGCGTACCGCAACCAGGAGCGCTTCCGCGGCGAGGTCACCACCATCGTCAGCAACAACTCCAACTTCGTGAAGGGCGCCCCGGGCGAGCCCGTCCTGATCTCGTGGGACGACGCCACGACGCTCTTTCACGAGTTTGGCCACGCGCTGCACGGCCTGAGCAGCAACGTCACCTACCCGTCGCTCAGCGGCACGGCCGTGGCGCGCGACTACGTGGAGTTCCCGTCGCAGCTGCTGGAGCACTGGCTGAGCACGCCGCAGGTGCTGCAGCGCTTTGCCACGCACTACCAGACGGGTGAGCCCATCCCGCAGGCGCTGGTGGACCGCATCAAGTCGGCCTCCACCTTCAACCAGGGCTTCGGCACGGTGGAGTACCTGGCCAGCGCCCTGGTGGACATGAAGCTGCACCTGGCCGGCAACGCCACCATCGACCCGGACGCGTTCGAGCGCGAGACGCTGGCGGAGCTGGGGATGCCGGCGGAGATCGTGATGCGCCACCGCACGCCGCAGTTTGGCCACGTGTTCAGCAGCGACGGCTACTCGGCGGGCTACTACAGCTACCTGTGGAGCGACGTGATCACGGCCGACGCGGCCGAGGCGTTCACGGAGGCACCCGGCGGCCTGTACGACGCCGACGTGGCGCGGCGCCTGCGCGAGAACATCTTCTCCATCGGCAACACGATGGACCCGGCCGAGGCATATCGCCGCTTCCGGGGCCGCGATCCGCAAATCGAGGCGCTGATGCGCAAGCGCGGCTTTCCCACGGGCGAGGCGACGTCGGGCGGCACCAGCCACTGACGCGCGCTGTACGGCGCTGAGCGGAACGGCCGGCGATCTCGCGAGAGGTCGCCGGCCGGTTCGTTCCTGGCATGCATCGGGAGCAACGGCAACGGCATTCTCACGCAGAGGGAGCAGGGGCAGCAGAGTACTGCAACTGCATTCTCACGCAGAGCCGCGGAGGCTGCGGAGAACTGCGACTGCGGTCCCTCCCGCCGGAAATCAGCGGCAGCGTTCCTCGGCCCCAGTGATGCGCCGCACGTTCGCGCGGTCCTCGTAGGTCATGTCGCGGGAATCCGAGAACGCGGGGTCGGGCCGGTACCACGGCTGCCGGGCAAAGTAGTCGCGGTATTCCGGCTTCTCGAACACCCGCCCGTGCCGCGCATACGCCGCGTTGCGCAACAGGCCCAGCTCGTAGCACCCGTACGACGACAGGTCGTCTTCCTGCACCGCGGCTCCCTGCCGCACCCGTTCCATGCTTTCATTGAAGCTGTCGTCCAGGCCGGCCAGCCTGCGTGACTCGCTCGGGGCAAACTCCGCGACGGCGGCAACCGCCGCGATCACCAGGCCCAGTCCCGTGACGATGTAGCGGATCATGAATCCCTTTCCCCGGCCGATCGTGATGAACTCCGTCCGATATCGTCGGGCAAGGTACGTTCACGGGCCGGGGGACGGTAGATTTTTGTTTGCGGGCAATCCACCGGGGGCAACGGCAACGGCGTTCTCACGCAGAGGGAGCAGGGGCAGCAGAGGAACTGCAACTGCATCCTCACGCAGAGCCGCGGAGGACGCGGAGAACTGCAACTGCGCACGATGGATCGCGCACACGTTGCCTTTCGGCGACGGCGCGCGCATCTTCGCGCGAGGTGCGACCCGCACCCCTCCCCCATCCATCGAGACTGCACATGCGCATCACACAGATCCTGCTCGCCGGCTCGCTCGCGTTCATCCCCGCCGTGGCGGCCGCGCAGCCCGGCAACGCGCCGGCACGGCCCGCGGAGGCCGCCCAGGTCTCCGACTCGGAGCTGGAGCTGGCCACGCGGCTCATCCAGCTGGCGGACCTGCAGGGCACCGCCATGGCCGGCGTAAAGATCATGCTGGACCAGCAGATCCAGGCCTCGCCCGAGATGGCGCCCTACCGCGGCGTGCTGGAGGAGTGGATCATGGACGTCTTCAAGAGCCCCGAGGCCACGTCCTCGTTCGCCCAGATCTACGCCGAGGCGTTCACGGAGCGGGAGCTGCGCGACATCGTCGCCTTCTACCAGACGCCCACGGGACGGCGGATGGCGGCGGAGCAGGGCAGCCTGGCCGCGGCCGGCGCGCGCGTGGGCGAGGAGCTGGCGCAGGCCAACGTGGCCGACCTGATGACGCGCCTGGGCGCGGCCATGGCCGCCGGGAACGACAACCGCAAGCAGGACTGATCCGCCTTTCATCCACGCGAGCAGACGTACGAGATGCAGATCCTGGAGGACGTGCGGTTCTTTGGCTGGCTGCAGCAGCGCGGCATCATCGCCGACCCGGAGCGCGGCACGGGCGACCGGCTGACCTTCGCGGAGGGCACGTCCGTGGACCGGCGGTGGCGCCCCGGCGGCATCACGTCCGACGTGCCGGACTTTACGTGGAGCGTGCTGAATGCCGCCATGCAGGGTGGGCCGTGGTGGGTGTGGCGGCGGGGCGGGGGACCGTGGATGGACGAGTTTGGCCAGGAGGGCGGCCTGCGCAACGCCGCGCTGGACCGGCTGCTGGAGGCGCTGGGCTACGGGGGCGGGAGCGGCGCGCTGCGGCTGGGCGTCAAGGAGCTGCCGGACCTGTGGCTGATCGTGAACGCGTTCTTCGTCTTCGGGTGGAGCGTGGCCGAGGACCTGTACGTGATCCCCGACGACTGCTCGTGCGTGCTGCTGTTCTCCAACGAGGGTCACGTGGAGGCGCGCTTTCCCTCCGGGGAGCGCGCCGCCGCCTTCGCCGAAGCCCTGCCGCCCCAGGCGCGGCCCGCGGAAGGATAGCAGAAACCCCGTTGCAGTTCTCTGCGCCTCTGCGGCTCTGCGTGAGAAAATCGGTTGCAGTCCCCTGCTGCCCCTGCCCCCTCTGCGTGAGAATGCAGTTGCTCCCCTACCGCAGCGGGAGGCGGTAGCCGGTGACGAGCTCGGCGCCGGGGGGCTGAAAGTCGTGCTCCGGCGCGCGCACGAAGCCCATCTGCTCGTACATCCGCAGCGCCACCTCCATGCTCCGGGACGTGTGCAGCCCCAGCTCCGCCGCGCCGATGGCCCGCGCGCGGCGGATGCACTCCTCCACCAGCGCCCGGCCCACGCCCATCCCCCGCGCGGACGGCGCCACGGCCAGCAGGCGCAGCTCCGGCACCGTGGCGGCCTCGGTGTAGCCGGCGTACGCGTCGCTGGCCGGCGGGTACAGCATCACGCTCCCCACGACCTGCCCGTCGCACTCCGCCACGATGCGCTGCACCGTCGGGTCATCCGAGGCGAGGGCGGCGCGCACGGCGGCATCCAGCCCCGCCCACGCCTCCGGCTCCATCGTTTCCGCGAACTCGCCGTACGCCGCCAGCGTCACGTCCGACGCGGCGGCACGGTCCTCCGGGCGCGCGTCGCGGACCCGCAGCCGTTCCGCCCGCTCCGTCACGAAAGCGCCTCCCGCCCGTGCGGCGCCGTCCAGTCCACCAGGGGCCCCAGCGGCACGATGCGCGTGGGGTTCAGCTGGTCGTGCGTCATGTAGTAGTGGCGCTTGATGTGGTCCTGGTCCGTCGTCTCGCCGAACGCCGGGCGCTGGTACAGGTCGCGCGCGTACGCCCACAGGTTCGGGTAGTCCACCAGGCGGCGCAGGTTGCACTTGAAGTGGCCCACGTACACGCTGTCGAAGCGCGCCAGCGTGGTGTACAGCCGGATGTCCGCCTCCGTCAGCTGGCCGCCCACGAGCCAGCGCCGCGAGGACAGCCGCGCCTCCAGCCAGCCCAGCCGGTCGAACAGGCGTGTGACGGCGGCCTCGTACGCCTCCTGCGCGGCGGCGAACCCGGCGCGGTACACGCCGTTGTTCACGTCGCGGTAGACGAGGTCGCTGATCTCGTCGATCTCCGCCCGCAGGTGCTCCGGATACAGGTCCGGCGCGCCCGGCTTGTGGAACGCCGTGAACTGCGTCTCGAAGTCGATCGTGATGTCGGGATAGTTGTTCGTCACCAGGCGGCCGGACACGCGGTCCCAGATGCACGGAACGGTGTAGCGGCCCGTGTACGACGGGTCCGTGCGCAGGTACGCCTCGGAAAGATATTGAAAGCTGCAGACGGGATCGGGCCCGTGCCCCGGCCCCTCGCGAAAGGCCCAGCCCTGCTCGTCGCGGATGGGGTCCACCACCGTCATCCCGATCACGTCCTCCAGCCCCAGCAGTCGGCGTACGATGAGGGCCCGGTGCGCCCACGGGCACGCCAGGGAGACGTAGAGGTGGTAGCGGCCGGCCTCCGCGGGAAAGCCGGAGGAGCCGTCGGCCGTGATGCGGTCGCGGATGGTGTACTGCTGCCGGACGAACTCGCCGCTCTTGCTCGTTTCGGCGGGGAACTGCGCCTGCGTGCTCATCGTCGTGCCCTCGGGGGGTGTGGATTCCGCGCGGAGTCTATCCGCCGCGCTCCGCCCCTGCAATCCGCGGCCCGCGCGCGTGGTCCCCGGATTTGTCAGGAATCTCACCTCCGCGGAAGCGTCATCCTGAGTCATTCGGCGCTGCGCACCTCGTGGGATGAAAGCTGCGCCGTACAACCTCCCCCAGGGGTTTTTGGGGGGAGGTGGGCGAGCTCCGCGAGCCCGGAGGGGGCGCGCGGGCGGGGCACGCCACCCCGCACGAGCCCAGCCGCGGCTTTCTATTCAGGGAGCGCCGCGCGAACGTGAACGCACGAAAGACTTTGGCGCGACCGAAGGATCTTGTGTCCAAACCACGGGGCCGGCTCCACGTCTGGAAGCGGGCTCCGAGTCTCGCACACAAGATCCTTCGTCGCCGCCATGGTTGGTGCGCGGAGGAGCATCGCGCGGCGGCTCCTCAGGATGACGCATCTTGCCGCATCTCGCCGATGGGCGGTCCGATGAAACCAATCCGCACAGAACTACACATCGAATTGATTTCCTGAGGGAGCGCCCGCGCAGGACTCGCCCGTTCGCGAGACTCCGGGCGCGACCGAAGGATCTCCTTCGCGGGGCAGGGACTTCGCCGCTGGGTTGAGTCCTTGCCCGGGCGGGACGATCCTTCGGGGCCGCACGCATCCGGCGCGGTCGAGCTCGTGAGGGCCCCTCAGGAAAACAAGGCTTGTTCGATCCGATCGCCAGGAACGAACGGAGCCGGCGAGGGAGCGTGCCCTCACCGGCTCTGCGTCGGATCGTCAGGAGACGCGCGGGTCAGGCGTCGTCGTCGCGCGCTTCCTTGGGGATGGTGAAGAAGAAGGTGCTCCCCTTGCCCCACTCGCTCGCAACCCAGATGCGCCCGCCGTGCTGCTGGACGATGGTGCGGCAGATGGCCAGCCCCAGCCCCGTGCCCCCCTTGTCGCGCGCATCGGACGAGTCCACCTGCCGAAAGCGCTCGAAGATGTCGTCCAGCCGGTCGGCGGGGATGCCGCGGCCGCGGTCGCGCACCTGGAACAGCGCGTTGGAGCCGCGGTCCTCGGCGATCACCTCCACCAGCGCCCCGGGATCCGAGAACTTGGCCGCGTTGGACAGCAGGTTCACGAGCACCTGCACGATGCGGTCGGCGTCGCCCCACACGCGCAGGCCGGGGTCCATGCGGGCCTCCATCCGCACCTGCAGCTCCGTGGCGGCGCCCTGCACGGCGTCCATGGCCTGCTGCACCAGCGGCTCCACCGCCTGCAGGCCCATCTCCATCTCCAGCCGGCCGCTGTGCATGCGGTCCAGGTCCAGCATGTCGTTGATGAGCCGCACCAGGCGGTCGCTGTTCTGCGCGGCGATCTGCAGCATCCGCCGGGCCTGGGGCGTGCCGTCCAGCCGTCCGCTGGCCAGCAGGCCCAGGCTGCCGCGGATGGACGTGAGCGGCGTGCGAAGCTCGTGCGCCACGATGGACACGAACTCCTCCTTCATCCGCGCCAGCTCGCGGCGGGCGGCCGCGCTCAGCCGCATCTCCACCTCGTTGGCGGCGCTGGCGCTCAGGTCGCTCAGCACGCGCATCTCGCGCGCCGTCCACTCCCGCGGCTCGAAGCCCGCCACGCACAGCGTGCCCAGGGCGTGCCCGCTGGACATGATGAGCGGAATGCCCAGGTAGCTCACCAGGTTGTGGTCGCGCAGGGCACCCGTGTCGCAGGTGCGCGGGTCCGTCCGCGCGTCGGTGACGACGATGGGCGCGCGCTCCGCCACGGCCCACTTGCAGTAGCAGTCGGCCAGGGGCGTGTTGGGATCCTCGGGCCACCCCTCGGGCACCACGCTGCTCTTGGAGAACTGCCGCTGGTCGTCCAGCAGGTTCACCTGGGCCAGGGGCGCGTCCAGGAACTCGGCCGCCAGGCGCGTAAGCCGGTCGAACGCCTCCTCGGGGGGCGTGTCCAGCAGCCCCGTGGCCGCGAGCACCGCCAGGCGCTCGGCGTTGCCCAGCGCTTCCATGAGCGAGGGCGGCGCCGCCGTGGTCGTCTCCGGGTCCTGAACGAGCTCCATGAATGTCCTGCGTGAACGGGTCCGCGTGCGATCAGACGTTAAATATCGTCGGCGCGGCGGATAATTGAAGCCCCCCCGCCGCGCCGGACCCGTCGCGCGCGTGCCCGTCAGCGCACCCGGACGATGCGCCAGCGCACGCCCGGCACGCTGCTGGACGCCGCGAACGGCTCGCTCCGGTCCGTGCGGATCACCAGGTAGTCCGGGCTGCCGTACGGCCGCGAGACGAATGCCGGGCCTCCCGGCGCGGGGAGGGACGACTGGGGCTGCCAGCCGCCGCCCCCGCCCGTGCCCTGCCACACGCGCAGGTACGTGGGGTCCTGCCAGCGCGCCTCCGTCGTGCGGTCGTCGGCGGCGTGGGCCAGGGCCCAGTCCAGCAGCGCGTCCTCCGGCGACCACGCCGCGTCCAGGCGGGAGCGCATCCGCTCCACGAGCCCCGTGCGCCTGGCGCCCCCGTTGTCGAAGCCGTACCACCCGTCCGACGCGCCCCGCAGCACCTCGGTCACGGCCGCGTCCTCCGTGTCGCCCGCGCGGACGCGCAGCGCGGCCTGCCAGCGCAGGAACCCGGCGGCGTCCGCGTAGCCGTTCGTCAGGGCGCCGCCGTGGCCGCGGCCCCACTCGGCCACGCGCCGCGCGGCGGGGGACGCGGGCGCGGCGCTCATGTCCAGGTTGGCCGTGAGCGGCACGCCCGCCACCCGGCGCGTGGTCTCGAACGCCACGAGGTCCGCCCCGCCCTCCACGCCCCAGTACGCCGCTCCGGCCGCGCTCTCCGTCACGCCGGCGGGGCGCGTGCGGAACATGTACGTGGCCTGGAACGCGTGGGCGAGCTCGTGCGCCATGATCTCGCCCAGCCTCAGTGCCGAGGCCTGCGGGATCACCTTGAACTCCGTCCAGATGCGCGGCGTGCCAAAGTCCGGGATGGACACCGTCCAGCCCAGCGCCGTCCCGCGGCCAATGGCGCGCAGCACCACCAGGTACTGGCCGGAGCCGGGGCTGGTGACGGGGTCCTGGTCGGAGTACGCCGCGCGCATCAGCGGCAGGCCGTGCGCGACGATGCCGGCCCACGCGCTGTCCAGCTGCGCCATGAACGCGGCCAGCTGCGGCTCGTTCTCCCCCTCCAGCCACGCGAAGACGTAGCGGCCGCCGTAGATGCGCAGCACGCGCGCCGTGCGCACCGTCTGCGTGCCGCCGTCGTAGACGCCAAAGCGCTCGTCCAAGGTCCACGGCGTGGCGCGGTAGGTGGCGTGCCCCTGGGGTGGAAGGGCGTTCTGCACGTCGAAGTCCGGCGCCCCGCCGGGCGAGACCGACGCGGACGGGAGCTGCGGGGCGGGTGGCGCGGGGACGTCGTCGCTCAGGTCGGCGGCGATGGCGTAGGCGGAGAACGCGTCGCCGTAGCCCTCGTTCTCCGTCCGCGCCTTTTGCGTGGCGCGCGTGTCCACGAAGGCCACGACGAACTCGGAGCCGGCCGAGCCCTCGATGCGGCAGCGGACCTTGCCGTCCGCGTCCGCCTGCAGGTCCGCGCTCTGCCCCACGGCCAGCTGGATGGGTGCGGCGCACGTCTGCGCGGTGGCTGGCGCGCCGCCCGCCGGGTCTTCGCACGCAGCCAGGAGGGCGACCAGCGGAGCCGAGAGGGGAAGAAGGCGCCGTCGCAGGGAAGGGACGGCGCGATTGGGCATGATGACGTGGGACGCTGGATTGATCGGCATGGATGTCGGACGCTCGATGTGCGCGGCCGCGGGCAACGTTGCCCGCCCTTCCAAGACACAACGCATACGCGAATCCGAATCGCACTCGCATTTGATTAGAAGCGGATGAGGAGGGGCGCCGATTTCGAGGAAGCGGATTCGAGAGAATGAACTGCGCGTCGGGAGGCGGATGTGTTGCGAGGAACGGCGGATCGTGCGGAGCATCCCTCGATGCGCGTCGTCCGGTCCGCGCCGAGCGATTGAAATCGCCGCTGGAGGTTCGCGAACTCCGCCTGCGCGGACTGCCCCCGTATGGGCGAGGAGGGTACACCGCCGCTCGTGTTCGGAAGAAAGCAGTTCTCCCCCTCCCCCGCGCAGCGAGGGCAGGGGGCGGGGGGCGGGGGCCCTCGGCGGGCGAGAGACAGTCCGCCGTCCCGCACGGACGCGGCGCCCGCGATGAAGTTCTCCCTTCCCCCATGCAGTTTATGGGGGAAGGGTCGGGGATGGGGGGCGCTACGCCGGTGCAGGAGTCCCGTCTCCCCGGGATGAACTCACCCGGTGATCCGCATCCCCCTCACGGCGTGCACGGGCGCTCCAGGCGAAAGCCGGGCTCCACGCGGGGGCGCTGGTCCGCCTGCGCGGCCATCCAGCCCGTGGCGTACATCCACCGGGTGGCGCGGGCCAGCTTGGCGACGTCGATGCGCTCCGGCTCGTCCTCGGGCGTGTGGTAGTCCGGGTGCAGCAGCGTCGTAAAGAACACGCTGGGGATGTTGGCGCAGGCGTACGGCAGGTGATCGCTGCGAAAGTACCAGCCCTCCGGGTGCGTCGTGGCGTCCCAGGTGCTGTCGAGCGCGAACCGCGCCGTGGCCGCGTTGGCCCGCAGGGTCATGTCCACCAGGTCGCCCGACGAGCGGTGCGGCGGCAGCGTGCCCAGCAGCGCCGCGCTGTCCGGGTGGTTGCGGCCGATCATGTCGCCGTTGAGCACGGCGGCGATGGCCTCGCGCGGCACCGTGGGATGCCGCACGAACCAGCGCGAGCCCAGCAGCCCGCGCTCCTCCGCCCCGTGCCACACGAACAGCGCGCTGCGCCGCCCCGGCTGCCGCGTGAACGCGCGGGCGATGGCCAGCATGGCCACGCTGACGGTCGCGTTGTCGTCCGCGCCGTTCCAGATGCTGTCGCCGTTCACGGGCACGCGGATGCCGTCGTGGTCCTGGTGCCCGCTGAACAGCACGTACTCACCCCGCAGCGCCGTGTCCGCGCCGGGCGCCACGGCCACGACGTTCACGGACGGGTAGACGAAGCTTTCCGTCATCAGCTCCGCCGTCAGGCGCTGGTTGGGGCGGCGGACGGCGTCCATCATCGACCGGGGGAGCCACAGGACGGGCGGGGTGGCGGCGGGACGCGCCTCGGTGCCGTCGCTCAGGGCGTAGCGGCCGCGCAGCATGGCCGCGCCCGTCACGCCGAACTGCGTTTCCGACACGGAGTCCGACACCAGGATGACGGCCGCGGCCCCACGCTCCACGAGGAACGCGGCGCGGTCGCGGACGGCGGCCTGCGTGTAGCGCCGTGACCACAGGCTGATCTCGCGCGGGGGCACCTGGTTGGGCGGCACGACGAGCGCGGCGACGGCCTTGCCGCGCAGGTCCACGCCTTCCAGCTCCGCCGCGCGCCCCTCGCCCACCCAGACCACGGGCAGGTCCAGGCGCGCGTCCACGGGCGCCGCCACGACCACGTCGCGGGCTAGCGTCAGCGCCGTACCGCCAAGCGAGACGCGGCTGTTGCCGGCCGTGCGCACGCGGCGCAGGGGAAAGAACTGGAAGTACGTCCCGTCGTCCCCGGCGGGGAGCAGGCCGGCCTCACGGGCGCGCTCGGCCACCCACATGGACGCGCGCATCTCGTCCAGCTCGCCGGCCTCGCGCCCGCGCATGGAGTCCGACGCCATGGCGAACACGTCGCGCCGCAGGTCCGCCTCGGTGATGACGTCCATGGCCGGCGGCGGTGCGTCCGCCCGCAGCGAGGTCCGGGCCGGCGCGGGACCGGCGGTGGATCCCGATGACGGCGCGGCGCAGGCGGCGAGGATCGTGAGCGCGACGGGAACGGCGGATGTGCGCAGGCGCATGGTCGGTGCGGTGCGAAAGGTCGGACGATCGGGATGGATGCGGATGCCGGCTGCAAGCGGCGGTCCGGAAGGCGGAGCACGGTGCCGCGGGGGATGGCGGGAGATGGCGCGGGAGATGGCGCGGAGCCGATCCGCAGGAATGAAGATCACGAAGATGATCGCGGCCGCCCAGCCGGAGCGAATGAATTCGCCGCTGGAAAGGCACGAAGTCCGCCTGCGCGGACTGCTCCAGCGCGGGCGGGTCGGGTACACCGTCGCCGTCCTCGGGAGCAATCAGTTCTCCCCCTCCCCCGCGAAGCGGGGGCAGGGGGTCGGGGG
>NZ_DASURI010000164.1:0-4629 GCF_036280135.1 Longimicrobium sp. | reverse complement strand
GATGATGTTCAGCCAGCTGGAATGGGCGCGGGCGGGGCTGGAGGCAAAGCACGGCATCGACGTGCACTTCGAGGGGCGCGCGCAGGCGGACGGCAAGCCGCTGGGCTCGCTGGAGTCCGTGGATTTCCAGATGGGGCTGATGGACGGGTTCAGCCCCGAGATGCAGGTGGAGATGCTGCGCCAGACGCTGTACGACCTGCCCGGCACGGCGGAGATGATGGACCGCATCGTGGACGCCTGGCGCGCGGGCGACGCGACGGGCATGGACGCGCTGATGAACGGCTCCATGGGCTCCCGGCAGGTGTACGACCGCATGCTCACGGACCGCAACGCGGCCTGGGTTCCGCAGATCGAGCGGCTGCTGCGCGGCGGCGACGACGTGCTGGTGGTGGTGGGCGCCGCGCACCTGGTGGGCGACCGCAGCGTGGTGGAGATGCTGCGCCGGCGCGGCTACACGGTGGAACAGCTTTGAACGGCAGTGCGAAAGTGCGAGAGTGCGAGAGTGCGAGAGTGCGAGAGTGCGAGAGTAACTGATGAACGGCACGAAACGCATTCCCCACAACGCAGAAGCCCCGCGATCGCTCGCGGGGCTTCGTTGCTTCACCACTTTCGCACTTTCGCACTTTCGCACTCCCGCACTGCCGTTCAGAACTTCCACGTGATGCCGGCCACGGGCACCAGCGGCAGCGTGGTCACGTTGCGCACCACGCGCGCGGCCTCGGTGGCGCCGTCCGGCATGGGACTGGGCGCGCTGTTGTTGCCGGTGCCGCTGGCGGGCGTGTCTTCCAGGTAGCGGTAGAACAGGCCGTCGCGGTTCTCCAGCGCGTTGATGAGCCGCAGGTACGGCGTGACCTGCGTGCGGCGGCCGCCCACCCGCGGGCTCCACGTGCGCGACACCTCCGCGTCCAGCCGCAGGAACGGGTTGATGCCCGTCAGCGGCGCGTCGGTGTCCAGGTCCACGCCCCCGCTGCTGTTCTCCAGGCTGGGGATGGACCCGCCGTCGTTGATGGGGTCCGACGGCTGCGCCAGCCGCGTGGAGGGCAGCCCCGCGCCGTACGCGAACCGCGCGCTGAGCACCGTGCGCCGCCACACGGTGCCGCGCACGCCCGCCGTCAGCGTCTGCCGCCCCAGGAACTGGACGGTGTCCTGCAGCAGCGACGAGCTCCACGCCCACCCCAGCGAGTAGCCCAGCCACCCCGTCACCCGCCCGCCCGTGCGCCGCACCCACACGTCCACGCCCGAGTTGTGCGCCGTGTACGACGAGTCGGAGCGGGGCCGCGGGTCCGGCAGGCCGTCGAACCGCTTGTAGAAGCCCTCCAGCCCCAGCCGCACGTCCGGCGCCAGCTGCTGGTCCAGCGACAGCGACAGGTGCGTGGCGCCGCCCACGGCCAGGTGCGTGGCAATGCGCATGCTGTCGGCGAAGTTGCGCAGCGTGCTGGAGTACAGCGGGCGGGGAACGCGGATGTACTGGTGATACCGGCCGGCCGCCAGCGTGAGCGCCGCGTTGTCCGTCAGCAGCCACGTGGCCGACGCGCGGGGCGCGAACACGGCCGCGCCGCCCACGGAGAACGCGTCCGCCCGCACGCCGCCCCGCAGGACGACGCGGTCGTCGGGCTGCCACTTGGTGTCCACGTATGCGCCCACGGCCGAGCCGGCGGCCTCCGTGTGCACCAGCACCTGGCCGTTCTGCGACTGGTTGGCGTCGTGCGTGAGCCAGGTGCGCTCGAACGAGCCGCCGTACCGCACCGACACGGGGCCCTGCTGCCGCGTAAAGTCCAGCGACGAGCGCACCCGGTCGCTGCGGCTGCTGAGCAGGAACAGGCGGCCCGCGTCGCGCAGGGGGATGAAGGCGTCAAAGCGGCCCGCGGCCACCGTCATCTCCACGTCCGCGCCCTCGAAGCGGCCGCCGTAGCGCAGGCTGCCCGCCTGGTTGCCCCAGGTGGCCAGGCCGTCGCCGCCCAGCGTGTCCACCCGCACGCCCTCGTGGTTGGCGAACGCCGTCAGGCTCACGCCGCCGTCGCGTAGGGGCAGGTCCAGCCGCAGCAGCCCGTCGCGGAAGGCGTAGGGAAACGGCTCGCTCTCCAGCTGGGCGATGCTGGCGCCGTGCACCGTCCGCCCCGACGCCAGGTAGCGCACGCCGCCCGCGACGGGGCCCTCGGCCCGGCCCGTGACGGACACCATGTCCACCGTGCCGCCGGCGGAGTGGCGCGCGCCGTTGCCGCTGCGCGTCTCTAGGTCCATCACGTACGACAGCCCGCCGTCGTAGCGGGCTGGGGCGCCGCCCAGGTACAGGGCCGCCTCGCCCACCACCTCGGGCTCAAAGCTCTCGATGAGCCCGCCCATGTGGAAGGGGGCGTACACGGGGGCGCCGTCCAGCAGCACCAGCTGCAGGTTGGCCGCCGAGCCGCGCACGTACAGGGCCTCGCCCCCGCCGCCCGAGCCGTCCGGCAGGGAGCCAAAGCCGCCGTTGAGGGTCTGCGCCAGGCCGGCGTCTTCCGTGGCGCGGCGGACGATGGTGAGGTTGAACTCGGAGCGGGAGACGGCGACGCTGTCCGCGCCGGGGTCGATGCTGGGGCGCACGTTCACGGGCGCCAGGGTGATGGGGCGGTGCCGCAGCATCACGTCCAGGTCCAGCTCGCCCCCGGCGGGCACCAGCACCTCCATCTGCGTGGGGGCGTGGTCCAGGTGGTGCACCCGCAGCGTCTGCCGGCCGGCGCCCACCCGCAGGCGGTAGGCGCCCGTGCTGTCGGCCATGGTGAGCACGTTGTGGCGGCCGTCGTCGGCCTCCACCACGGCCAAGGGGACGGGGAGCCCCGTGGGCTCGCTCTGCACGTGGCCGTGGATGGTTCCCCGCGCCGCCGTGTCCTGCACGGGCGCGGCCTGCACCAGCACGGCCAGCACGAGAGCGGTCAGCATCCAGCGTTACGTATGAAAGGGTACGGCGGGTCCGGGCGTCAGCTGCCGGCGCGGAACACCGGCTCCTGGGCCGAGCCGGCCACGCGGGGGGCCAGCGACCGCAGCGACTTGCCTTCCTTGGCGGCAATCACGCGGCCGTTCACCTCCACGAACGCCGCGTCGGCGCCCGCGGGCAGGTCGATCACCACCTCGCCGGGTCCGGCGCCCACCACCTCGATACGGCCGGGGCCCGTGCGGAACCGCGCGCTCACGGCGGCGCCCGTGGCGGTGACCTGGGCGGCCGGATCGGTGGAGAGGCGGGCGCGCACCCGCAGCTCTGCCGACGAGCCCGTGACCTCCACCCGCACCTGCCCGTTCTCCGGGAGGATGGAGACGGCCTTGGGCGCCGGCATGGGCACGGCCTCGGGGGCCGGCGCCGCCTGGGGCGCGGGAAGCGCGGGCTCTTCCGCGCGGGGCTCCACCGTCACGCGCTGCACCCACTCGCGCACGGGCGAGCCGGGCACGACGGCCGCCGCCGCCGCGCCCGCCACGCAGAGCACCAGCACGGCCGCGCGGGGCAGGGCCCGGCGGGCCTGGCCCAGGGCGCCCGCGCCCCGCCGCCGCCGCGCGAACTCGGCCTGGGCCGCCAGCACGGGCGGGGCCGCTTCCACCATCCCCAGCAGTGCGGAGGCGCGGGCGTTGAGCCCGCGGAGCTCCGCGAGCTGCCCGGCGCACTCCGCGCAGGCGGCCAGGTGGGCGTCGGCCTGGGCCCGTGGGCCGGGGGCCAGCTCCCCATCCAGCAGCTCCTGCAGGGTTCCTTCACCCAGGTGTGTCATCCTTCCTCCAGTCGGACATCGTACACCGCCAGGAAGCGCCGGGTTGCGCGAGCCAGCAGCGTGCCTACCGAGCCCGGGGCCACCGCGGCCACCTGGGCGATCTCGTCGTATCTGAATCCCTCTTCGCGCATCAGCAGCATCTGCCGGTCACGCTCGGGGAGCTGTTCCAGGGCCTTGCGCACGGCCGCCACCTTGCGGTCGCGCTCCAGCGACTCGTCGGGCGCGGGGAGCGCCGACGGCTTCCAGGGGGTGGCGCTCAGCAACCGTTCGCGGCGGCGGGACGTGCGCGCCCCGTCGCGAAACAGGTTGGTGGCCACCGTAAAGAGCCAGAGCCGCGCCTCGTTCTCGGGCAGGGCGCGCCCCAGCAGCCGCACGAACGATTCCTGCGCGATGTCCTCGGCGGCGTCGTGGTCGCCCGTAAGGCGGTGCAGGTAGCGGAACAGCGACGGGTACACGTCGCGGAACAGCGCGTCGTAGTCCGTGCTCCCTCCGGACCGGGCCTTCACGGGCCCACCGCCCGCGGGCAATGCGTCTGGCCCCCGCGCCGGGAGGCCCTGCACGTGCGTGTATGCCACGATGTGTCGGTCATCGCCTGGGAAGCGGATCGGATGCGCGGGGGCGGGGTACGCGCCCCGTTGCCCGGCGGTTGATGCAAGAACGCCCTCGTGGGGCCGATCGTGACACCCCCGGGCCGCAAGCGCGTGCCCTGTCACGACCTGCGGCCCTGGTGCGTTCTTCGCGTGGATCGGGTCCGCGGCACCGTGCCGCGGACGGACGTCAAACGTATCGTGCCCGACGTGTTTGCTCTACCCCGTCGTCCCCGTTTTCGCGCGGCGCTGGCCGCGCTCCTGCCGTGCATGCTGCTGGGCGGCTGCTCGGACTCGGCGCTGTCCGTCGT
>NZ_DASURI010000163.1:0-4688 GCF_036280135.1 Longimicrobium sp. | reverse complement strand
ATCGAGGAGCGCGGCGGGGGCGTTCGCACGTTCCTGCTGGGCGTCGCCGTGGGGGCCGGCGTGGCCCTGCTGCTGGCGCCCCGCGCGGGCCGCGAGACGCAGCGCGAGCTGGGCCGCGCCCTGGCCGGCCTGCGCGACGGGGGCGTGGGCGGCGCGGCCGGCTCGCTCACGGGCTCCGTGGGCAGCCTGCGCGGCCGCGTGACGGGCCGCCTGGCCGACGTGCGCCAGTCCGTGGACGACGGCCTGGGCCGCGTGCGTGGCGCCGTGGAAGAGGGGCGGATGGCCGCCCGGCAGGCCCGCGGCGAGCTGCGCCGCCGCCTGGACGAGGCCAAGGCCACGTACCGCGCCGGCCAGGAGGGCGCGGCGCCCCCGCGCCCGGCCGTGGCCTCCATCGCCGACGCGGCGTCCGCGTCGCGGGCTCCGTCCCCGGCGAAGGCGGAGGGGGTGATCCGCGAGGTCACCCCCCGGCGCGACGCCGGCGACCTTGCCCGCTGACGTGCGTTGACGGCAAGTCGCGCGCGGCGCTAGCTTTGCGCCATGGCCCAGCGCGCCCCGGAGAGCCGCCTGTCGATCGCCTTGAGGGCCGCCCGTGCGGCCCTTTCGCGCATGGTGCGCGCCGGCTTCGATTTTTCGCGCCGGGTGTACCAGAAGGCCGGGGACGACGACATCTTCTTCCTGGCCGGGGGCATCGCCTTCAACGTGCTGGTGGCGGCGGTGCCCTTTCTGCTGCTGCTCATCGCCATCTTTGGCTACGTGCTCAAGAGCGCCGTGGCCGATCCCGAGCAGACGGCGGTGGACTACGTGCTGAGCATCCTGCCCCCGTCGCAGCGCATCGTGGCGCTCACGCGTGGGCTGGTGCGGGAGGTGGTGGGCGGGCGCACGCAGTTCGGGGTGCTGGGCTCGGTGCTGTTCATCTGGAGCAGCACGCGTCTGTTCGGCAGCCTGCGGTCGGTGCTTAAGCACATCTTCGACCTGCCGGAGGAGCGCGGCATTGTCCAGGGCAAGATCTTTGACCTGGGGATGGTGGTGATCGCGGGCACGCTGTTCCTGCTCAACACGGGCATCACGGTGGTGGTGGAGGCGGCGCAGTCGTACGGGGTGGAGTGGCTGGGGCTGGCGGGACGGCACGAGTGGGAGGTGCTGCAGCGGCTTTCGGCGCGGCTGCTGGCGTTCGCCTTCATCCTGCTGATGTTCGTGCTCATCTACCGCTTTCTCCCCCTGCGGCGCACGCCGTGGCGCATCGCCATCGTGGCGGGGGTGTTCACGTCCATCGTGTGGGAGATGCTCAAGGGCATCTTCGCGTGGTACGTGGGCTCGGTGGCGGACTACCGTACGACGTACGGCGCGCTGGCCGGCCTGGTCCTTCTCTTTCTCTGGGTGTACTACTCGGCAATCGTGTTCGTGCTGGGGGGAGAGGTGGCGCAGGTGTACGATTTGCTACGGCGGCGGCGCAAGCAGCGCGAGCTGCTCGAATAGAAAGGAAGTGCGAAAGTGCGAAAGTGCGAAAGTGCGAAAGTACCGGTATTCGGGTCCCTGCTGGGGCTGATCGTCGCGCTGGTCGTCGGAGTCGCTGACGCGGGGGCACAGACGCTGCCGGGGGCGCCGCTGGCGCTGGCCCACGGCGTGGAGCGTGACGGTGCCGCGCGATACCGCGACCCGCCCGTGGGCGCCGAGGGGCGCTACATCGTCATCGCCCTGGAGGAGCACCGGCTGTACCTCATGGAGGAGGAGCGGGTGATCTGGTCCACCGTGGTGGGCACGGGGACGGGCACGCGGCTGGAGGGCGCGGGGCAGGAGTGGGAGTTCAGCACGCCGCGCGGCATGTTCCGCGTGCAGCGCAAGGAGAAGAACCCGCGCTGGTACGTGCCCGACTGGGCGTACATCGAGCGCGGCGTCCCCATCCCGCCCGCCGGTGACGACTCGCGCTGGGAAGAGGGGATGCTGGGCACCACGGCGCTGTTCCTGGGCGAAGGCATTGCCCTGCACGGCACCGACAAGCCCCAGCTGCTGGGCCAGGCCGTCTCGCACGGCTGCATCCGCATGACCAACGAGGCCGCGCGGATGCTGTACCACGAGGTGGACGTGGGGACGCCGGTGTTCATCTACTAGGCGTACGGCAGGGATAGGGAACAGGGAATAGGGAATAGGGAATAGCGGGCACGGCTGAACTGCCGGTTACGGGGGACAGCCTGCAACTGCGACCCCGGCCGGCCTCCGGCGCGGACCGATGCAGTTCAACCTCCCCCAGGGGTTTTTGGGGGAGGTGGGCGAGCTCCGCGAGCCCGGTGGGGGCGCCGCTGGATGCCCGCCTCCGCGCCCGGATCCCGGTTCCCGCACGGACCCAGTTTCGCACTTTCGCACTCACGCACTTTCGCACTGCTTTTCCGTCATGGCAGAGGCCAAATCCGGCGACCGCATCGCCGTTCAGAACCGGCGCGCGCGGCACGAATACCACGTGCTGGAAACGTGGGAGACCGGCATCGTCCTGCAGGGCACCGAGGTCAAGTCCCTGCGCGACGGCAAGGGTAACCTCCAGGACGCCTTCGCCCGGCTGGACGGGGGCGAGCTGTGGCTTTACAATCTGCACATCTCCCCGTACGAGATGGGCAACCGCTTCAACCACGACCCCCTGCGGCCCCGCAAGCTGCTCATGCACCGCGGCCAGCTGCGCAAGCTGGTGGGACAGGTGGAGCAAAAGGGCCTCACGCTCGTGCCGCTGGACATTCACTTCACCGGCGGCCTGGCCAAGGTGAACCTGGCCCTGGTGCGCGGAAAGCAGCTCCACGACAAGCGCGAAACCCTGCGCGAGCGCGCCGACCAGCGCGACGTGGAACGTGCCTACAAGAACAGGGACGACTCCTAGCGCTCTCCTGGAGAATCCTGGATGCGAGTTCTCTACGCCTTCCTGCTGTTCGCCCTGTCCCACACGCCCGGTTTCGCCTCGTCCCAGCCCGCGCCCGGCGTGTGGCACATGGTGCTGGGCACCGAGACGGCGGCCGTCGCCGAGAGCACGGAGCGCGGCTACCCCGCGCTTCCCGCGTCGGCGCTGCTGTCCGTGGGCGCGCGCCTGTCGTACGGGCGCGGCGAGGTGATCGTGCAGTGGGGCCCGCGCGAAATCCGCCTGCGCCCCGACTCGCCCGGCGCGCTCGTGGACGGCCGGCCGCTGATGATGGCCAACCCCGTCTACCAGGCCAACGGCATCGTCTACCTGCCGGCGGACTTCTTCTCCGCCATCCTCCCGCAAGCCGCGCCGGGCCTGGTCTCCGTCGACGCCGGGAACCGCACCGTCCGCGCCGATCCCGCCGTGCTCGCGGCGGCATCCGCCGTCCCCGCGCCGGTCGCCGAAGCATCGGCGCCCGTGGCCATGCCGCAGCCGGCGCCCCCGCCGCGTCGCCGGCTGGTCGTGATCGACGCGGGGCACGGCGGGCGTGACCCCGGCGCCCGGGGGCAGGCGGGGACGCGGGAAAAGGACATCAACCTGCAGGTGGCGCGGCGCGTGGTGGAGATCCTGCGCCAGGACACCACCCTGGAGGTGCGGCTCACCCGCAACAGCGACACGCTCATCGCCCTGCGCGACCGGCCGCGGATGGCCGCCCGCTGGCGCGACGAGGGGCAGCCGGCGCTGTTCATGTCCATCCACTGCAACGCGCACCCCAGCCGCGGGGAGACGGGCTACGAGACGTACTTCCTGGCCGAGGCGCGCACGGCCGAGTCGCGCCGCGTGCAGGAGATGGAAGACGCCGCGCAGCAGTACGAGGACGACGCGCCGGGCGGCGGCAGCGGCGACGCGCTGGGCTTCATCATGAGCGACCTGCGTCAGAACCAGCACCTGCGCGAGAGCAGCGACTGGGCGCAGATGATCCAGGACCGCCTGCGCGAGGTGCACCCCGGCCCCAGCCGTGGGGTAAAGCAGGCCGGGTTCGCCGTGCTGGTGGGCGCCACGATGCCCGCCGTGCTGGTGGAGCTGGGCTTTATCTCCAACCGCAACGAAGAGCAGATGCTGGCCGATCCGCGCCAGCAGGACACCCTGGCCCGCCAGCTCGCGGCCGGTGTGCAGGACTTCTTCCGCGCGACGGACCGCCGCCAGTCCCGCGCGGGTAACTGAGCGAGGGGCTGCGGATTCGGATCGGCGGAGGCCGATATCGGGCGAGTGTCCGGTGATGCGGTCGCGACGTTAATCGACGGATCCCGGCGTCCGAGCCGGAGCGAATGATGCCGATCGCGGATCTGATCCGATAAGGGCCGTCTCCGAGCCGGAGCGAATGAATTCGCCGCTGGAAATTCGCGAAGTCCGCCTGCGCGGACTGCCCCAGAGAGGGTTACCGGAGTACACCGTCGCGACGGCATCGGCAATGGTCCGCCGGTGAAAAGCGGAAGCCCCGTATCGGCTCGCGGATGGCGGCCGAGCGGGGCTTTCAAGCGATTGCGGGGGAACGGCTTACGCGGATGGCGTCCTCTCGGGGGACGCGTGGATTCCCGCTCCGGGGACACGTTCCGCACATCCACTTCCGCTCCCTGCATCCGCCGAATTCCGCTAAGTGGCAGATTGATATAGTTTTGCGCCGCGTGATCGGCCCCGGTGCCGGGCCGGCGCGGACCTCGCATTCCCGATCATCAACCCCGACCCGACCTGTCCGATGCGCCCGACTCCCATCATCGCCCTGGACGTGCCCTCCCGCGCCGACGCC
>NZ_DASURI010000162.1:0-2222 GCF_036280135.1 Longimicrobium sp. | reverse complement strand
GAATGCAGTTGCCGTAAAGCGATGCGAAACGCTACAGCCCGAGCACGTCGCGCATGGTGTACGTGCCGGGCGCCCGGCCCGCGAGCCACCGCGCCGCGCGCAGGGCACCCTCCGCGAACAGCGCGCGGTCCTGCGCGACGTGCCCCAGCGTGACGCGCTCGCGCTCGCCGATGAGCATGACGCTGTGCTCGCCGACGATGTCGCCGCCGCGCACGGAGTGAAAGCCCACCTCCCCGCGCGGCCGCTCGCCGGGGCGCCCGCTGCGGCCGTCCACGCGCACGTCCGCGAGGGGGACGCCGCGTCCGCGCGCCACCGCCTCGCCCAGCGCGAGGGCGGTGCCGGAGGGCGCGTCCACCTTGCGGCGGTGGTGCGCCTCCACGATCTCCACGTCGTAGTCGTCGCCCAGCACCGACGCGGCCTGCTCCGCCAGCGCGACCAGCAGGTTCACGCCCACGCTGAAGTTGGCCGCCTGCAGCACGGCCGAGCGCTCCGCCTGCCGCGCCAGCGCCGCCTGCTCGTCGTCGCCCAGGCCCGTGGTGCCCACGACCAGCGCGCGGCCGGCCAGGGCGTCGCCGTGCATCTCCAGCAGCCGGTGCAGCAGCTCCGGCGCGCTGAAGTCGATGACCACGTCGGCGTCGTGGATCCACGCGCCGGCCGTCTCCGGTGTCTCCACGACGGGGCAGCCGATGTCGCAGCCGCGCTCCGGCACGCGCCCGATGCCGCCCAGCAGCGTCATCCCCTCGCCGTCGGCGATGAGCGACGCAAGCGTCTGCCCCATGCGGCCCGTGGCGCCGCTCAAGACGATCCGTGCCGAATCCGCCACGTCGCTCAGCTCCCGCGCAGGCCCAGGTCGCGCAGGGCGCCCTCCAGCTCCGCGCGGACGGCGTCGGATACGGGCACCAGGGGCAGGCGCGGCTCGCCCACGTCGAATCCCAGCATCGCCACGCCCGCCTTGACGGGGATGGGGTTCGCCTCGCGGAAGAGCGCGGAGACCAGCGGCAGCAGGCGCAGCTGCAGCGCGCACGCTTCCTTGACGGCGCCCTCCAGGAAGGCGTGCGCCATCCGGGCCGTCTGCGCCGGGGCCACGTTGGCGAGCACGGAGATGACGCCCTGCCCGCCCAGCGCCATCAGCGGCACCACCTGGTCGTCGTTGCCGCTGTAGATCGCCACGCGGTCGCCCACGCGGCGTGCCAGCTCCGCCACCTGGCTGATGTCGCCGCTGGCCTCCTTGACGCCGGCCACGCGCTCGTCGTCCGCCATCTGCTCCACCGTCTCGGGGAGGATGTTGCACGCCGTGCGGCCGGGCACGTTGTAGACGATGGTCGGCAGGTCGCCCGCGTCCATCACCTTCTGAAAGTGGGCGATGATGCCCCGCTGGGGCGGCTTGTTGTACGGCGGCGGCGCCACCAGCAGCGCGTCGGCGCCGGCCGCGCGGGCTGCGGAGGCGAGCTTGGCCACGGCGGCCGTGTCGCTGCCTCCGCACCCCGCGATGACGGGGATGCGCCGCTCGCCGGACCGCGCCTCTTCCGCGACCACCTCCACGGCGCGTCGCTGCTCGTCGGGCGACATGGTGCTGGCCTCGCCGGTGCTGCCGTTGACCACCAGGGCGTCCGTGCCCTCCCGCAGGTGAAAGCGCACCAGCTCGCGCAGCACCGTCTCGTTCAGCCCGCCGTCCGCGGCAAACGGCGTGACCAGGGCCACGCCGCTGCCGGTAAAGAGCGTGCGGCCGTCGTGTGTCGCAGGCATTCGCCCCTAGAGGTTGTTGAGGTCCATGACGTCGCCCGGGAGCACGTCGCCCTCCGGATCGTCCGGGTCCAGGTCGCGCTCCGTGCTGTCCCGGAAGTCGTCGGACGCCTCGTCCCCCACGACCGTGTGGAACGAGCGAAAGACGGTGCCGCCGCACTTTTCGCACGTCATCCCGGGCTGCGGCTCGTCGTCCTCGAAGAAGTAGTCCTTGCCGCAGTTCTCGCAGACCAGCGTGAGCACCTCCGTGCGCGGCTCGCGGCCGCGGGGCGGGTCGCCGGCGGGGTTGGCGCGCGGCTGGTCGGTGGCGCCGGCATACTGGGCCGGGCCCGCGTCGCTGCCGGAATCGTAGCGGCCCTGCGTGTTGGTTGGCGTTGCGTCGGACATCGGTCTCCTCGTGTGGTTACGGGTCCGCGCCAGGGGTGCACAAGGTGTACCGGGACGGAATGAACCGCGGGGGACAGGTTACAGGGGACAGG
>NZ_DASURI010000161.1:0-3932 GCF_036280135.1 Longimicrobium sp. | reverse complement strand
GAAAGTGCGAAAGTGCGAAAGTGCGGCAAGGCGCGGGTGCGGGAGTGCGCCCGTGAACCGGGGTTCACTTTCGCACGTTCGCACTTTCGCACTTTCGCACTTCTCGTCATGCGAACTCCACGACCGTCACGCCCGTGCCGCCCTCGAACAGCTCGCCCGGTCGGGCGACGGAGATGCGGCGGTCGCTTTCCAGCAGCTTGCGCACGTGCGCCCGCAGCGCGCCCGTCCCCTTGCCGTGGATGATGCGGAACGACGGCAGCCCCGCCATGATGGCGCTGTCCATGGCCCGGCCCAGCACCACGTCCACCTCGTCGGGGCGCATGCCGCGCAGGTCCACCTCCGGCCGCGCGTCCGATCCCGCGTTCACGTACCCCGCCGACGGGCGCGGACGCGGCGACTGCGCCTCCTGGTCGCCCGGCGGCAGCGGCGTGAGGTCGTCGCGGGGAAGCGACAGGCGGATGGAGCCCGCCTCCACGAGCGCCTTGCCGTCGCGCAGGTCCACGATGGTGCCCGTGCGCCCCAGCGACTCGATGCGCACCCGCAGCCCCGGCTCCAGCGCCTGGATGGCGCCCCGCTTGGCCTTGCCGCCGCCGCGCGCCGAACGCTCCGACGGCTGCTTTTCCCGCTGGCGCTGCGCCGCCTCTTCCACGCGGCGGCGGGCGGCGCGGGCCGCCTCTTCCAGCTTGTCGGCATCGGCCGCGTCGCGCACCTCGCGGATGGCAGCCTCCACCTCCGCCCGCGACTGCAGCAACAGGTCGCGGGCCTGCTGGCGCGCGCGGCGCTCGGCGTCCTTCTCCTTCTGCTTCAGCTCCTGCTCGCGGGCTTCCAGCTTTTCGCGCAGGGCCTGCGTCTCGGCCAGGCGGCGGGCCAGCAGGTCGTTCTGGTCGGCGAAGCGCTGCTCCTTGGCCTCCAGCTCCAGCAGCAGCTTGGCCACGTCGCGCTCGCCCTGCGGCAGCGTGGCCTCCGCCTCCTCCAGCAGCCGCGGCTCCAGCCCCAGCCGCCGCGCGATGGCCAGGCCGTACGAGCGGCCCGGCACGCCCTTGAGGAGCCGGTAGGTGGGCTGCAGCCGCTCCGCGTCGAACTGCAGCGACGCATTCACGATCCCCGGCTCTTCCGTGGCCAGCAGCTTGAGCTGGCCCAGGTGCGTCGTGGCGACGGTGAATGACGAGCGGCGCGTGAGCTCCACGAGCACGGCGCGGGCGAGCGCGGCGCCCTCCTGCGGGTCCGTGCCGCTGCCGATCTCGTCCGTCAGCACGAGCGACTGCCAGTCGGCGCCGTCCAGCACCTCGCGCAGGTTCTTGAGATGCGCCGAAAAGGTGGAGAGCGACGCCTCGATGCTCTGCTCGTCGCCCACGTCGGCGAACACGTCGCGAAAGACGGGCAGCTTCGTCGCCGGGCCCACGGGGGGGACGATGCCGCTCTGCGCCAGGAGCGAGATGAGCCCCATGGCCTTGAGCAGCACCGTCTTGCCGCCCGTGTTGGGGCCGCTGATGAGCAGCGTGCGCTCGCCCCGGTCCATCCGCAGGTCAAAGGGCACCACGGACTGCGAGCGGGCCAGGAGGATGGGGTGCGCGCCCCCGTTCACCTCGTACTCCTCCGTCCCCGCCTCCAGCATCCGCGGCATGCGCCCGTCCGTGCGCAGGGCGTAGCGGGCCCGCGCGTAGAGCGAGTCGAGGACGACGAGCGCGTCCAGCGACGCGAGGAGGTCCGGCTGGATGGGGCGGAGCTTTGCCGTGGCCTCGCGGAGGATGCGGGTGACCTCGCGCGCCTCCTCGGCCTCCAGCTCGCGCAGGCGGTTCATCATCTCCACCGCCACGGGCGGCTCGACGAAGAGCGTGGCGCCCGTGGCCGACTCGTCGTGCACGATGCCGCCCACCTCGCCGCGCCCCTCGCGGCGCACGGGGATCACGTAGCGCCCGTCGCGCACCGTCACGGACGCGTCGGGCACCTGGTGGTGCGACGGCATGGACGCCATGTACGCGGCCAGCCGCTCCACCAGCCGCCCACGCGTGCTCTTGATCTCCCGCCGCGCGCGGTACAGCACGGGGCTGGCCTCGTCGCGCACCAGGCCGGCGTCGTCCACCGTGCGGGCGATCTCGGCCTCGTCCTTTTCGCGCTCCACCAGCCCGCCGGCGATGAGCGACAGGTACGGCAGCGAGCCGGCGTTCTGCATGACCGCGCGGCGGGTGGTGCGCGCGCTGGTGAGCAGCACGCCCACGTCGCGCAGCTGCGGGCCGTCGAGCACGGAGCCCTCCACGCGCATCTTGCGCAGGGCCTCGCGCGCGTCGGGGACGGCGGGCACCTGCCAGCCGTTGTCGCCGCGCAAAAAGCCGCGCATCTCCTCCACGCGCGCCAGCTCGGGCTCAATCCACGCGAGGTCGGCGCTGGGCGAAAGCGCGCGCACCGCGTCGGCGCCCAGGCCGGACGAGGCGAATCGCGCCACGAGGTCCAGCGCCTCGCGGTATTCCAGGACGTTCAGGGCGTGCGGGTTCATCAAACGGCGGAGGTGCGGCACATACGGTACGTCGGGCGAAACCGGGAAAGATAACACCTTCCCGCGCCGGATGGGGAAAGTACCCCATCGCGGCCGCCGCGGTTCGTTTGCCGCACCGCCTCCGTCCAGAAATCGCCGTCGAACCCTACCGAAGAATAACCGAAGAAAGGAAGGAGGGGAAGCCGCCCGGGGGAGGGCCCTCGGGGGCCACGCTGGGCAGGAAGAGGCGAAAGGTGCTGCCCGTTCCCGGCGCGCTCTCGGCCCGCAGCGTGCCGCCCTGCAGCTCCGCCAGGCGCCGCGCGATGGGCAGGCCCAGCCCCGTGCCCACGCCCGGCTCGCCCAGCTGGACGAAGTCGTCGAAGATGCGCTCCAGGTCCGCGGGGGGAATGCCCGGCCCGTGGTCCGTCACCTCCACGGTGATGCCGCCCTCCGCGGGCGCGCAACGGACTTCGACCGGCGCCCCGTGGCCGAACTTGACGGCGTTGGAAAGCAGGTTGAGCAGGATCTGCCGCACCCGCCGCGCGTCGCCCACCACATGCAGGGGGCGCTGCTCCATCCGCACCGTCAGGTTGCAGCCGTGCTCCAGCGCGAGCGGAGCCAGGCCGCTCACGACGCCGTCCACGAGCTCCGCCGCCTCTACCTCCTCCACCCGCGTCTCCAGGCGGCCGGACTCCAGCTTGGACAGGTCCAGCAGGTCGTTGATGAGGTCCAGCAGGTGACGCGCCGACTTCTGCGAGCGGTCCACGGCGTCGCGCTGCGCGTCGCTGAGCGGGTCGTAGACGCCGGAGAGGAGCAGGTCGTTGTACAGCATGACGGCGCTCACGGGGGTGCGCAGCTCGTGGCTCATCATGGCGTAGAAGCGGTCGCGGGCCAGGATGGCCTGCTCGCGCTCCTGCTCGGCCCGCACGCGCTCCGTCACGTCGATTCCCACGCCGATGAGCGCGGGCTTGCCGTGCAGCACCGTCCGCAGCCCGTGCACCTCGAAGTGGATGAGCTCGCCGTCCGTGCGCCGCCCCCGCAGCCGGTAGTGCACGGCGCCGATCTCGCCCTCGATGCGGCGGCGCACGTTCTCGCGCACCAGCGCGTGGTCCTGCTCGTCCACCACCTCCAGGTAGTGGTGCCGCTGGTCCAGGTAGTCCGGCGCCAGGCCAAAGATCTGGCGAAAGCGCGGGTTCACGTAGGTGTAGTGGTCGTCCTGGATCACGTACAGCCCCACCAGCGACTGCTCCACGAGGATGCGGAACAGCTCCTCGGCTGTCCGGAGGGCCGTCGTCACGCGCTCGTGCTGCGCCTGCGTGTGCCGCCACTCGATCTCCGTCACGGCCAGCGCCGCCAGGTCGCGCAGGGCCTGCACGGTGCCCTCGTCCCACGCGTGGGGGCGGGTGTCGGCCACGCACAGGGCACCCACGGCATGCCCCGCGGGCGAGACGAGGGGGAC
>NZ_DASURI010000160.1:0-11540 GCF_036280135.1 Longimicrobium sp. | reverse complement strand
GGTGCGGTACCCGTTCCGCCGCTGGCGTCTTTTGTACGCACTGGACAGCCGACCGCTTTGCGATAGATTTCACGGCAACGGGAGGTGAATGCCATGAGCAAGACGATCGAGGTTTCTGACCAGGACTACGCGCGCATCCAGCACGCCGCCGAGGCGGACGGCATGCCCGTGGACGCGTGGGTGGTGGAGAACCTGCCCCTGAACGGCAACGGCAAGCTGCCCGAGCCCGCCCTGCTGGACGCCGAGGGAAAGCCGGCGAAGACGATGTACGACCTGCTGAAAGATCACATCGGGGTCGTCAACAGCGGTGGTGCCGAGCTCGGCGAAAACCCGCCGTGCCAATCGTCCCCGGAGCCCCGGCCCACGCGGACCATGGCGGATTTGCTGGCTGGTCGAGTAGGGGTATTCGAGAGCAAGGGCGACGGCCGGCTCTCGCAGAACACGGGTGAGCAGTTCACCGACTACCTGGAGGCAAAGCGACGGGCGGGGCGCCTATGACCCTCTGCGACGCTGGACCGCTGGTCGCGATTCTGGACCGCCGTGACGATGATCATGCACGGTGTACCGCGGCGCTCGCGCAGATCAGGGCAGGTGAGATGGTAACCACATGGCCTTGCCTGACCGAAGCCATGTACCTGTTGGGTCGGGAGGGCGGCTTGCGGGTACAGGAGGCCCTGTGGGAGTACGTGGCAGAGGGTTTCCTGAAGCTGCACACCCCTCTTCCGGGCGAGTGGGAGCGCATGCGGTGGCTCATGAACCGATACGGCGATGCCCCGATGGACCTTGCCGATGCTTCGATTGTGTCGGCAGCAGAGGCGCTGGACTCTCGGCGCGTATTCACCATTGATCGACACTTTCGCGCGTATCGTATCGACGGGTTGCATGCCTTTGAAGTGATCCCATAATTGAGAGGTGGTCCGGTCGCAACCTGACCGGCCCGGCGGAATCTCGTCGAAACCTCAGCCCGGCGCTTGCGTACCTCCCCGCATCAAACCTTCTCCCCTCGTCCGATCGCATGACCAGCACGACCATCCGGGCCCCGGACGACGCATCGCTCGTGTACGGCTCCGCGCCGTTCGCGGGGGTGACGGAGTACGGCGTGTGCGGCAACTGCGGGCTGGCGCTCCGCGGCGAATACTGCTCGGCGTGCGGACAGCGGGCCGTGCGCGGCCGGCTGAACGTGCCCGCCATCGCCCACCAGGTCGCCAGCGAGGTGATGAACCTGGACCGCGGCATCCTCTTCACGGCCGTGGAGCTCACGCGGCGACCGGGCGAGGCCATCCGCGACTACGTCCGCGGACGGCGCGTGCGCTACACGGGGCCCGTGAAGTACTTCGTGCTCACGGTGGCCCTCACCACCTTCGCCACGACGCAGCTGGGCGTGCTGGACGAGGTGGCCTCGGGGATGTTCGGGCACTCGGGACCGGGTGCGGCGGAGGTGGCGCGCAGGGCCAGCGAGTTCATGTCCCAGTGGATGACGCTGTTCATGGCGCTGGGCGTGCCGTTCACGGCCGCCCTGACCCACCGCCTGTTCCGCCGCTCGGGGTTCACCTACGCGGAGCACCTGGCGCTCAACCTGTACTCCTACGGGCACCAGTCGCTGGGGCTGGCCCTGGCGCTGCTGGTGGGCCACTGGCTGCGCAACGTGGAGGGGCTGCTGGTAACGGGCTGGATGTTTGGCTCGGCGGGGTACTTCGCGTGGACCTGCGCCGGCTTCTTTCGCGTGCGGCCGCGGTCCGCCGTGCCGCGCGCGCTCCTCAGCGCCGCGCTGGGCACGCTCGCGTACACGATCTTTGCCGTCCTCGTGCTCGGGATCGCCACGGAGATCGGCGGGGGCTGATACAGGATCCGGAGAAGCAGTTGTTTTCCTGAGGGGCCCTCGCGAACTCGACCGTACACGGTTGCGTGCGGCCCCGAAGGATCTTCCCGCCTTGGCAAAGACCCAGTCCAGCAGCAAGGTCCCTGCCGCGCGAAGGAGATCCTTCGGTCGCGCCCATAGCCTTGTGAGCGTGCAAGTCCTGCGCGGGCGCTCCCTCAGGAAATCAACGCATACGCGCAGTGTTTATCCGGATCTGGTACTGGACGACAGACGACGAGAAGCCCCGCCCGGCAGCACGCCGGGCGGGGCTTTCTCCCGCATCCACCCAATCCGCCGGGGACCGCCGTCAGTCGCCCGGCGCACCGGCGAGGGCGCCCGGCGAGGGCGTGCTCCCGGCGCTCCCCGCGCGGCCGGCCGGGTGGCGCGCCGCGATCCGCTCGGCGATCACCGTCGCCAGCGCCATGATGGTCTCCTGCGGGTTCACGCCGGGCGCGGTGGGCAGCAGCGAGCCGTCCGCCACGTACAGGCCGGGGACGCCGTGCCGCTCGCCGTCCGGCGTGCAGCCGCTCGTCTCGGGGTCCGTGCCCAGGCGGCAGGTGCCGTTGACGTGCGCGGACAGCACGCCCAGCTGGTTGGGGCCGGACGGGCGCAGCGCCATGGCCTTGAGCTCCGCGGGCGAGCGCATGCGGCAGGCGTGCGCGTGCAGGGTGGAGACCTCCTCCGCGCCGGCCGCGAAGTGCATCCGCGCGGCGGCATCCATCCCCCGCAGCAGCTTGGCGCGGTCGCCCGGCGCCACGCGGTAGCGGATGCGCACGCGCCCCGCGCGGTCCACCGTCACGCCGCCGTTGGATACCGCGCGGTCCGCCCCGTCGCGGAGGAGGACGATCATGGACGACAGGTGGGGCAGCGACTCCATCAGGTCGCGGTGCGCCGTGCCGAATCCCGGGAGCGCGGCGGCGCTGAGCGCGGGGTAGAAGGGCGGCGTCTCGATCCAGAAGCCGTATCCGTCGCTGCCGCGCAGGAACTCGTCGCAGACGGTGGAGAGCGGCACGCCGCCCGCCCCGTACATCTCCTGTCCGTAGCGCCCGAAGACGGCCGTCGTCGGATGCAGGCGAAGAAAGCGCCCCACGCCGCCCCCGCCCATCCCGGACCGCTGCAGCAGCGCCGGCGTGCCCACGGCGCCCGCGGCAAGGACCACGACGGGCGCCTCCACCGTCAGCCGGCCGCGCGGGGCGCCGGTCTCGCGGTCCAGCACGGCCGCGTGCACGCGCTTGAGGGGCGCGCCGCCCCCGCGCTCCGCCAGCTCCACGCGCTCCACCCGGACGTCGGAGAACAGGCGCGCGCCGGCGGCCAGCGCGGCCGGCACGTACACGTCCGCCGCGGCCCGCCGCGCGCCGTATCGACATCCCAATCCGCAGAACCCGCTGCGCACGCAGTTGTGCGCGTTGATGCGCACGGGCCCGGCGCTCCATCCCAGGGCCCGCGCGCCGTCCAGCAGGGCGCGGTTGGACGGGTTGTGCGCGTCGTCGGGCACGGGGCGCGTGTGCGTCTCGTCCTCCACGCGCTCAAAGACGGGGGCCAGGTCCGCCGGGCGCATCCCCGTGACGCCGTGCTCCGTGGCCCATTCGTCCAGCACCCAGTCCGGCGTGCGGAACATCACGAGCCAGTTGACCGTCGTGCCGCCGCCCACGGAGCGGCCCTGCAGCAGGGGGTGCGCGACGTCGTCCGTGGCGCGGGTGCCGGCCTCGGCGTACAGGCGCGGCATCATCTCGCTCTCGCGCTCCGTGAACTGCTCGGGGCGCCAGAAGCCGCCCTCCTCCAGCAGCACCACGTCGTGCCCCGCCTGGGCCAGGCGCGCGGCCACGACGGCCCCGCCCGCCCCGCTCCCCACCACGCACACGCCGGCCCGGACGCGCGTCTCGGCGCGCAGTCCGGCGCCCTCGAAGACGCCGGCCACCGCGGGGTCCGCCAGCAGGTCCAGCTGGGGGCGGATGGGGATGATGCGGGCCGCGCGCGCGCCCGGCTCCTGGCGCGCCACGGGCTCGTCGTCCGACGCGCGGCCGGGAAGCGGGCCCTCCCACGGGAGCGCGGGCGCGCGGGTGTGCAGCGGGCCGCGGTAGCCGATGCCCGCGAACGTGGACGGGTCGGCGTAGTGGGTGGAGAGGATCAGCCGGCGCAGCCCCTGGAACGCCGTGCGGAACACGGGGAGCGGGCTGATCTCCCATCGGCGCAGCCACGCGTCCTGGCGGTCCGCCGGGAGGTCCGCGAAGCCCTGCAGCCGCAGCGCGTTGAGCAGGCCGCTCACGGGCGAGTCCATCATCCGCAGCAGCCCGCCGATGCGCCGCGCCGCCTCGGGATCCAGGCTGCCCAGGCGCACCTCCACCGCACGGGCAAGGCGCGCGGCGGACGGGTCCGGGTCGTCCGGCAGGGGCACCATGCGCCTGCACAGGGCGACCAGCGTGGATTGCTGCCGCGGGGAAAGCATTCGTCGGTATGTCGGTGCGGGACGGCCGGGAGGGTCTCTCAAGGTTGCGGTGCGGCCCTGCGTTTGTCAACGCGTCCGCGCGGGCCGGCGGATGGGGCGAATACGCGTCCGCCGATTCGCCCAAATCCCCGTTTTGCAAGCAGATACGCGGGGGTTTACGGGCCCGCATCTTGCACCCGTCCCCCCTCCCTGCCCCCGCCGCGGGGCGGGCCTGGAGACGGCGAAACCGTAAGCAAGGGAGTGGGACGATGAACTACGGACGGGACTACGGAAACCGCAACTTCCTGGATCGCGCGGCCAACACCGTGCGCGGGTGGCTGGGGAACCGCGGCGGACACGACTACGACAACGGCTACCGCGGCGGCATGCGCGGCGGCTGGGACGAGGGCCGGGGCGGCTATCGCGAGATGGGCGACGTCAACGGCCATCGCGGCTGGCAGGGCGGCATGGAGCACGGCTACGGCGCCGCCAACTGGAACGGCCGCAACGCCGACTGGAACCGCGGCGACATGGGCGGCGGCTGGGGCCGCGGGACGGGCGATGCGTACCGCACGGGCGGCTACCAGCCCCAGCACGGCGCGTGGGACGTGGACTGGGACGACGACGACCGCTCCATGCGCGGCGGCATGCAGGGCCGGATGTCGGCGGGGATGATGGGCAGCGCCGGCGGCCGCTACGACCGCGGGTACATGCAGGGCGCGTACGACCGCGACATGGGACGGGGCATGCATCCCAGGGGCGGCGGGATGATGGGCCGCGGGATGCAGGGCGGCATGAACCGCTACGACCGCGACATGGATCGCAACCGGTCCGGCGGGATGGGCAACGGCGGCATGATGGGCCGCGACGCCGACATGGGCGACGTGGGGGGCGGTACCATCGGCAACTACGGCGCCTACGGCAGCTACGGGATCGAGCGGTTCCGCAGCGGCAGCAGCGGCGGCGTGCCCACCGGCCAATACTGGACCGGCTACGGCCACGGCACCGGCTACCGCGGCTGATCCGGATCGGGCTGATTCGCGGATTCGGTTGATCGGATCGGCGGATGAGGGATGGCGGGCCTGGAGAGATCCGGGCCCGCCGTCTCTTTGTCCCGTCCGTCCGCTCCCAGCCGGAGCGGCTGAAGCCGCCGCAACGACAGCGGAAAGCCTCACAAACTGCGTGAGGCTTCAACGGCTCGATGGGCGCCGCCGGTGCACACGAGCCGACTTCTGCTGGGGCAGTCCGCGAAGGCGGACTTCGTGCCTTTCCAGCGGCGAATTCATTCGCTCCGGCTGGGGGACGGCCCTACCGCATCAGCTCCGCAACGAGCACAACCCACCGCCCGAACGTCATTCTTTGCGGCGGCGCGGCTTCTTCGCGGGCGACGCGGCAGAGGATGCGTCATCCGTGGCGGCAGCCGGCGCACCGGCCACGTCGCCGGACGGAGGCGGAGCCGGTTCCTCGCCGGTGGACGGGGGCGGAGTCGGCTCCGCGTCGTCGGACGGGGGGTCGGGCGAGAGAAGATCGAGCGGCAGCTCGTCCGCCGGTTCGTCGTCGAAGAGACCGAGGACGCCGGGGAGCGGCGGCGGACGCTTGCGCGGCCTGGGCGCGGGCGGCGGGGCGGGAGCGGCGGGCGGATCCTGGAACTCCACCACCGCGCCCTCCGCATCCAGCGAGCGGTACACGGCGCGCCGTTCGCGCTTGAGCAGACCCAGCGCCGTGCGCACCTGCTCCGGCGCCAGGCCCGCATCCGCCAGGTCGCCCAGCAGCTCGCGGAAGGGCACGCGCCGGCCCACGTGCCGCGCGTGCAGGTCGTCCGCGACGGCGCGCAGGTCCGGACCGCGCGGAGGCTCCGGCGCGGGCGGCTCCGGCAGCGCGAACAGGTCCAGCACGACCGGCGCATCCTGCACGGGCTCCGGCGCCGGCTCGCGCGCGGGCCGCGCGGACGGACGCGCGGCGGATGACGTGCGTCCGCCGCGCGTCGGTTTTGCCGCGGGCTCGGCGGGCGCGGGAGTATCGCCCGATGTGGATTCGGCGGATGCCGCATCGGCCGATAAGTCTGGCGCGTCTACCGGGGCAGATTCCGCGGCGGGGGCGGCAGATGCGGCGGGATCCGACGATATGGTCGGCGGCGGCGCGGCGGGCGCGGACGCGGCGGACTTGCCGCGGGCGGACTTCGCGGCCTTGGCGGGGACGGGCAGCGCGCCGCCGCCATCCATCACGGCGCCGTTCAGCTCCAGCGCGTGCTCAGGATGCGGCGTGGTGAGCAGCAGATGCACGGCGGCCCCGGCAGACTCCAGCCGCGCCGCGCGCGCCATCCGCGCGCCGCCGCCGTTGCCCAGCCGCGCGCGCAGCCGCTCCACCATCGCCCCCAGCGCGGCGTCCTCGCCCTCCGCGCGCAACGCATCGCGCCAAGCGAGCAGCCATCCGTGGCGCTCGTCCGCCAGCAGCGCGCTGCAGCCTTCCACCACGCGGCGCAGGTGCGGAGGAAAGTCCGCCAGGGGCCCCGTGAACCGCCCCGCCTTCGCGAAGTCCTCCGCGGGAAAGCGCAGCAGCAGGTCCGCCGCGTCCAGGTCCGCCAGCAGCTCCAGCGCCGCCCACGGCAGCGCCCGCGCCGACAGCGGGGCCAAGCGCATGAGCGCCGGCCCGTCGCCGATGGCCGCGGCGAGACGCGCGGCGACGCCCGCGAACGAGGCCTCCACCAGCAGCACGTCGCCCGGCGCGGCATCCGACGGATCGGCGGCGCGGCGAACGCGGTCTGCCGCGCCGGCGGCGCGAAGATCCTCATCCACGCGCGCCAGCAGGCCGGGATCTTCCTCCACCAGGACGATCCGCGCCGCCCCGCCGAACGCCTCGTCCGCCGCGCGCAGGAACGCGACGGCGGGCGGATGAGCCGGAATGCCGCGCATGGCCGCGCGCTGCAGGTCCGCCCCCGCGAAGCCGTCCACGATCCACGGCGCGGGCGCGTCGGCCTGGTCCCCGCGCGGGTGCAGGCGCGCGGCGCTGCGGGCCCAGCGGCCGGCGTATCCACCGGCCACGGCGCCGGCGAGCGTCTCGACGTCGGGAGTGCGGGAGCGGGTCACGGCGATGGCAAAACGGGAGCGCGCGAACGGACACGCACGATACGCCCGCACAAAAGCCGAAGCAAGGGATGCGCGCGTGGACGCATCAACTTCGCGCCTTTTGGCCGTCGCGCTAGGGGACGCACGCCCCGTCGCGTGTCTGGAAGGCGAATGGATCGTTGGGAGTCGGCGGCGGAGGCGGCGGATCGCGGAGCAACGTGATCCCGCGCCGCGTTCCGCCCGGCCCCTGCCTTGCGACATCATCCGGCGGAATCGTACCGTCAGTCTCAAGGGCGCAACACAACAAACCACGCGAGGACCGCCGATGCGCAAGCCGCTGTCGCTGCTGTTAGGTGCCGCCATCCTGTCGACGACCGCCGGCTGCCTGGTCAGCATGCCGGAAACCAACCCGCTGCCGGAGTGGAACGACCAGCTCCTGGTCTCCACCCGCCAGCTGGCCACCCGGCTGAACGACGGGCGCACCGTGATCATCCACGTGGGCCGCGACCGCGCCAGCTACGACGCCGGCCACATCCCCGGCGCCCACTTTCTGCCCCTGTCGTCCATCGTGGCCGAGCGCAACGGGCTGCCCAACGAGCTGCCGCCGGCCGACCAGTTGGAGACGGCGTTCGAGGGCGTGGGCGTGAGTGACGCCTCGCGCGTGGTGCTGTACGGCGACCTGGCCGGGCTGGCCGCCGCCCGCGCCTTCTTCACGCTGGACTACCTGGGCAAGACGGATGCGGCCCTGCTGGACGGCGGGCTGGAGCAGTGGCGCGCCGAGGGCCGCCCCACGGAGACCACCGCCCCCGAGGCGCGCCGCGGCCAGCTGACGGTGCGCGTCCGTCCGGAGATCGTCGTGGACGCGGACTGGGTCGCCTCGCGGCTGGAGAACGACAGCACCATCGTGCTGATCGACGCGCGTCCGCCCGCGGAGTTCAGCGGGCAGACCCCGGGCGAGGGCGTCACGCGGCCGGGTCACATCCCCGGCGCGCACAACGTCTTCTGGCGCAGCAACCTGGTGTCGGAGACGGACCTGCGCCTGCGCTCGCCCGAGGTGCTGGCCGCCTCGCTCACCCTGGCCGAGGCCGCGCAGCGCGACACCGTCGTGGTCTACTGCCGCACGGGCGTGCAGGCCAGCCACGCGTACTTCGTGGCGCGCTACCTGGAGCGCCCCGTGCGGATGTACGACGCCTCGTTCATCGACTGGAGCCGGCGGGGCGACGCGTACCCCGTGGAAACCGGCGACGAGAACTGACGGAGAGCGCCATGACGCAGACGGCAACCGGCAAGGCCACCATCGCCTGCCCCAGCTGCGGAAAGCTGAACCGCGTGGACCTGTCCCGCGCGGCGGACCGTCCCCGCTGCGGCGTGTGCCGCACCCCCATCGCGCTGGACCACCCGCTGCCGCTGACGGACGCCAGCTTTGACCGCGTGGTGGCCGATTCGCCCGTGCCCGTGGTCGTGGACTTCTACGCCGACTGGTGCGGGCCCTGCAAGATGATGGCGCCCGTGCTGGACAAGGTGGCCGGCGAGCGGGCCGGCGGCGTGCTGTTCGCCAAGGTGGACACGGACCGCAACCCGGGCGTGGCGCAGCGCTTTGGCATCGCGTCCATCCCCACGCTCATCGCCTTCCGCGGGGGGCGCGAGGTGGCGCGGCGGATGGGCGCCCTGCCCAAGTCGCAGCTGGAGGCGCTGGTGGACCAGGCCCTGGCCGCGCGTGGCTGATCCCGCCGGGCCCGTGCACTTGGCGGGGACGGGCGCGTGGCTGCCGCCGCGCGTGCTGGGCAACGCCGAGGTGGCGGCGCTGGCGGGGGTGACGGAAGAGTGGATCGTCCGGCGCACGGGCATCCAGGCACGCCGCGTGGCCGGCGACGACGAGGGCGCGGCCGTCATGTCCGCCCACGCCGCCCGCGCGGCGCTCGGCGCGTCCGGCATCCCCGCGGAGTCGCTCGCGGCCATCATCGTCGCCACCACCACGCCGGACCACCTCACCCCGCCCACCGCGTGCGAGCTGCAGGCGGCCCTGGGCGCGTGGGGCGCCGCGTGCTTCGACGTGGAGGCCGGCTTCGCGGGGTGGATCTACGCCCTCGTCCTGGCCGATTCGCTGCTGCGCGCCGGCCGGGGCGACGCGGCGCTCGTCGTGGGCGTGGAGAAGCTGTCGACGGTCACGGACCGCGCGGACCCGTCCACGGGCCCGCTCTTTGGCGACGGCGCGGGCGCGGCGGTGCTGGCGCGCGGAAGCGGACCGCGGACGGTGCGCTCCACGTCGTGGTGGGCGGACGGCCGATTGGCGGATGCCCTCAAGCGCCCGGCCGGCGGCGCCCTGCGCCCGTTCGACGCGCGCGTGCTGGAGGAGCGCTCGCACCTGCTGCGGATGGAGGGCACCAAGCTCTTCAAGGCCGCCGTCCGCACGATGGCGCAGCAGGCGCAGGCCGCGCTCTCCGCCGCGGGGCTGGCCAAGGAGGACGTCGGGCTCGTCGTACCGCACCAGGCCAACCTGCGCATCATCGAGGGGCTGGTGAAGGAGATGGAGCTGGATGCGTCGCGCGTGTACGTGAACATCGACCGCTTCGGCAACACGGGCGCGGCCACCATCCCCATCGCCCTGGACGAGGCCGTGCGCGCCGGCCGGGCGGATGACGGCGCGCCCCTGCTGCTCGTCTCCTTTGGCGCGGGCGCCACGGCCGGCGCCGCCGTGCTGGGCTGACGCCACACGTTCCACGTTCCCGGATCGGATGCGGTCCATCGTCCCGCTGATCGCCGTCCTCGCCGCGTGCGGGCCGCGCGTCGTGCCGGAGCCGACGGCCGCGCGTCCTGGCCATTCCCGAGATCGTGCCCGTCGGCCGCTTCGACCGCGTCACGGTGTTCGCGGAAGAAGCGGACACGGCATCCGCGTCGGAGGTCGTCTACTTGCCCACGCGCCCGGGATGCGAGTTCCAGCCCTACCAATCCGTCGACGGACGATGACGATCCGCATCCTCCCCACCATCGCCGCGCTGCTCTTGTCCGCCGCGTGCGGGTCGCACCCGATGCCGGAGCCGCCGGAGCCCGCGCCGGCCACGGGGCCCGCATCCGCCAGGGCCGATCGCCGGCTCGCGGTCCAGCGGACGGCGGACGGCAGCGCGCCGGAGTCCACGGTGATGTTCGACCAATGCCGGTGCATCCGCATCTGCATCGTGCGCAACGGCGGCCTCGTGGAGATCCCCGCCCGCTACAACACGGCCACGGGCGACACGATGACGATGGATTCGCTGCCGTTCTCGTCCGCCGCGCCCACCACGGGCGAGTACGCGTCCGTCGCCGGATGGTACGTGAACGGCGAGCCCATCCGCTTTCGCGACCGGCGCTACACCAAGCATGGGCTGGGCCGCGTCCTGGCCATCAGCGAGGTCCAGCCCGCGGGCACGTTCCGGGGCGTACCCGTGTTCGCCGAAGCAGGGGATACGACGGCCGCGCCACGGGTCATCTACGTGCCGGTCCGCACCGGCTGCGAGTTCCAGCCCTATGCGCCCGTGGAGGGCCGATGACGGACGCCGCGAATCCGCCGACTTCCACCGCGCTGCGCGAGGCGTTCGGCGACATCGACATCTACCTCTTTGACCAGCTGCTGCGCGGGCGTTTCGACGGCGTGCGCACGGTGCTGGACGCGGGATGCGGCGCGGGGCGCAACCTCGTGTACCTGCTGCGCGCCGGCTACCAGGTCCACGCCGTGGACCGCGACGCGCATTCGGTGGAGCGCGTGCGGGAGCTGGCCGCGCGCCTGGCGCCGGACACGCCCGCGGACGTGCGTGTGGCGGAGGTGGACACGCTGCCGTTCGCGGACGGGAGCATGGACGCGGTCATCAGCAGCGCCGTGCTGCACTTCGCGGCGGACGCGGCCCACTTTGACCGGATGGTGCACGAGATGTGGCGCGTGCTGCGGCCGGGCGGGCTGCTGTTCGCGCGGCTGGCCAGCAGCATCGGCATGGAGGCGCGCGTGCGGCCCGTGGGCGGCGGCCGCTACGCCCTGCCGGACGGCTCCACCCGTTTCCTGGTGGACCAGGCCGGGCTGCTGGCCCGCACGGAGGCGCTGGGCGGGGCGTTGCTGGATCTCGTCAAGACCACCATCGTCCAGGACCTGCGCGCCATGACCACGTGGTGCGTGCGCAAGACGGATGGATGAACCGGAGTGGATGATCGATGAGCGGTGACA
>NZ_DASURI010000159.1:0-3615 GCF_036280135.1 Longimicrobium sp. | reverse complement strand
TTCAACCTCCCCCAGCAGTTTTGGGGGAGGTGGGCGAGCTCCGCGAGCCCGGAGGGGGCGTCCGCGCGGGGCCGATTTAGCGCGCCGAAGCCGGCCTGTCGCTTCGCGGACAAGATCCTTCGCCGCCGCCATGGATCACCGAGCGTGCAGGGTTTGCGCGGCGGCTCCTCAGGATGACGCCTTCGAAGCTCGAGGTGGGTAGGACCCTCTCAGGAATCATTTCTCCTGGGCCACTCGGCGCTGTGCACACCCTGCCGGAGGAAGCGCAGTTCAACCTCCCCCAGCAGTTTTGGGGGAGGTGGGCGAGCTCCGCGAGCCCGGAGGGGGCGCTCGCGGAGTGCCTGCCGCTCGTCGCGGACACGCATCACCGCTGGCGCAGACGCGGCGCGGCGGCGTTCTGGCGCTGTGCCTTGCGCATCTGCAGCGCGCGGTCCGTCACGCCCAGGCGCTGCGCCGCGCGCTGCAGGTTGCCCTCCTCCGCGCTCACGGCCACGCGGATGGCCGTCTCCGACGCCAGGCGGCCGATGTCCTTGAGCCCCACACCCTGCGCCAGTGCGCGGCGGATGGACGTCTCGAAGTCGCCGTCCGGCCAGCCGGCCTCGCACTCCGGGGCCGGCCGCTCGTCCGGCGGCAGGTCGCCCAGCGTCACGGGCCCCGGCCCCACGTGCCGGTAGGCGATGCGCGCCGCCAGCTGCCGGAGGTCGCGCACGTTGCCGGGGTACGCCCGGCGCAGCAGGTACTCACGCACGGGCTCGTCCAGCTCCGGCGGGTCCTGGCCCGGGCGGGCCTGGGCCAGGAAGTGGCGAAACAGGGGGACGATGTCCTCCGGCCGGTCGCGCAGGGGCGGCATGTGGCACACCACGGCCGCCAGGCGATAGTACAGGTCCGCGCGAAACTGGCCCTGCGCCACGTCGTGCAGCAGGTCGCGGTGCGTGGCGCACACCAGGCGAAAGCGCGTGCGCAGCCACGCGTTGCCGCCCACGCGCTTGTACGTGCCCTCCTGCACCACGCGAAGCAGCTGCGCCTGCAGCGGCAGCGGCAGCTCGCCGATCTCGTCCAGGAACAGCGTGCCGCCGTCCGCCAGGGCAAACGCGCCGTCGCGGCTGCGGTCCGCGCCCGTGTAGGCCCCGCGCTCGTGGCCAAAGAACTCGCTCCCCGACAGCTCGGGGACCACGGTGGTGCAGTCCAGCAGCACCAGCTCGCGCTTGCCGGCGCGCGCGTCCAGCGCGTGGATGAGCCGCGCGACGAGCTCCTTGCCCGTGCCCGTCTCGCCCGTCACGAGCACGGGCGCGTCCGTGAACGCCGCCACCTCCACCACCTGCCGCAGCAGCGACCGCCACACGGGGCTGGCCCCCACCAGGTTGCGGGTCACGCGCGGTGAATCCACCTCGCGGTCCACGGCCGCCCACCGCCCAAAGCGCGCCGCCACCTCCGCGGCCAGGTCCCCGCCGGGGCGGCTGCGCGGCAGCACGTCCGAGGCGCCGGCCCGCAGCACCCGCCACGCGGCCGCCGCCGGCACCCCGTCCGCCGCCACGGCCAGCACCCGCTCCGCTCCGCCGCCGCTTGCCTCGGCCACGAACGCGCACAGCTCGTCCGTCACCTCCCGGAACACGACGATCCCGGGCCCGCGCGCGCCGTCTCCGTCCAGCGGGCACGGGCTCAGGCCGGCCGCCGCCAGCGCGCGCGCCAGCGGGTCCGCCGAGAAGGGCTCTACCTCGCCAAACCCATGGAACCAGAGCGGATCGCTGGCCAAGGGAGGAAGGTGGGAAGGAGGGGGACGGGTGGAGCGGCGGCCGGCACGAGGCGGGACGCGCACGTGGGGGCGGGCGGCAAGGGCAAGCTCCATTCCAGCCATCCCCCGCAAAAACACCAGCAGAAAACGCAGGCGCGGCAATACATCCGGCCACCGTGGACAGCCGGAAGACAACGCGCATCCGCCACAGCGTGGCGGGCGTGGGTCACCATGGCTGCCCCAGCGGTCCGTGGCAGCTGGGACAAGGGAGGGACAAGCCTGCTACAGCAAGACGCAGCAGCGGCGGACCAGATCCTGCAACAGGGGTTCGGCCCCGCGCCAAATGGCGGCCAGGCAAGGGACTATCATCGCAAGCAGATGGCCTACATCGCCCCACGTACCACCTGTGAATACTTCGTTCCCGCGCCCCCGGCCGTGGGCCCCCGGCTGCATTCGCTGCTCCGGACGTTCACGCTTCCGGCCGGCGCGGCGGACCCGCCCCGCGTGCTGATCGTGGCCGCGCACCCGGACGACGAGACCATCGGGGTAGGTGGAATGCTGCCGCGGCTGGACGGCGCCGTGCAGGTCCTGCACGTGACGGACGGCGCCCCGCGGCATCGCCGGCAGTGGGGCCGGCAGGAGTTCCGCACGTGGAACGAGTACGCGGCCCAGCGGCACCTCGAAGTGGCGCGGGCGCTGGGCGTGGCGGGTCTGGACGCGGCCGGGGTGTGCCGGCGGATGGAGGTGATGGACAGCGAGGTGTCACTGAACCTGGTGCCCGTGAGCCGGCGAATGGCGGAGCTCTTCGACGAGCTTCGCCCGGAGGTGGTCATCACGCACCCGTACGAGGGCGGCCACACGGACCACGACGCCACCGCCTTTGCCGCGCGGGCCGCGTGCACGCTGCTGTCCCGCGACGGCGCCCCCGCGCCGGCTCTGGCGGAGTTCACGTCGTACCACAACGAGGGCGGCGAAAAGGTGGTGAACCGCTTTCTGCCGTGGGACGGCGCGCCCGTGACGGAGGTGGTGCTGTCACCCGGGGAGAAGGAGATGAAGCGGCGGATGTACGACTGCTTCGTCACGCAGGGCGGCGTGCTGCGCGACATGCCCATCCGCGTGGAGCGATACCGTCCCGCGCCGCGCTACGACTTTACGCAGGCGCCGCACGCGGGGCGGCTGCGCTACGAGCGCTACCCGCTGGGCATCCGCGGCAAGCACTGGCGCCAGCTCGCGGCCGACGCCATCGAGCACCTGGGCCTGGACCGCCGCTGGGACGCCCCCGTCCGCCGCGATGCCCCGGCGCTCGTCCTCACCGGCTGAAGCCGATCTGCATCCGCGGAACGCGACGAGCCGGCTGCCCTGGAGCAGCCGGCTCGTTTTTCGTCGTGGATGATCCGGACGCAGTCCGGAGAACCCGGTCGCCTCCGTTCACCTCGCTCACCCCGAGAAGCGTCATCCTCAGGAGCCGCCTCGCGGACCTCGCGCTGTTTCCGTCTCCCTCCCCGACAGCGTCATCCTGAGGAGCCGCCGCGCGGACCTTTGTCACGACGGAACCCTGGCGGCGACGAAGGATCTTGCCCGCGAAGCTCGGCGGCGACCCTCGCGCACGGAACCCGCCTCCGAGTCACGCACACAAGATCCTTCGGTCGCGCCAACGTCCTGTGCACATTCACGTTACGCGCGGCGCTCCCTCAGGATGACGCATCGCGATGCGTGTTCGCCTGCCGCGCCCGCCGGCGTCATCCTGAGGAGCCGCCGCGCGGACCCTCGTCACGACGGAACCCTGGCGGCGACGAAGGACCTTGCCCGCGAAGCTCGGCGGCGACCCTCGCGTACGGAATCCACCCCCGAGTCTCGCACACAAGATCCTTCGGTCGCGCCAA
>NZ_DASURI010000158.1:0-2766 GCF_036280135.1 Longimicrobium sp. | reverse complement strand
TCTGTTCCTTGCTGCTACAACGCCTCCAGGGAGGCTTCAGGACGCGGGGTGGCGGCGCGTGGTGTACATCCGCTCGAACAGGGCGGGCACGCGCCGGCCCGCCCCCGCCAGCCGCAGCCGCCTCGCGGCCACGACGCACATGGCGGTCGAAAGGACGACGTTGCTGGCGTAGAAGAAGTAGAAGATGTCGCGCTGCGGGGCCACGGTCCACCACGCCAGCACGGCCATCTGGCTCACCATCAGGGTTTCCTTGAGCCCGTACAGCACCATGCAGAACCAGAGCAGCTGGTCCATGCCGTCGTTGAGCACGGCGGCCCACAGGGCGCCCATCAGCAGCATGGCGGTGAGCATGGACAGCACGGCCAGACCGGTGCTGAGCCCAAAGAGCGATTCTACGCGGAGCAGCCTGGCCGCGACCGTGCCCGTGATGGCGACGACCGCGAAGATCAGGGGCGCGAGCTGTACCAGGCGGTAGGTTTCCCGGCGCTTCGCCAGCATCACCACCAGCAGCAGCGCCCCGAACGCCACGGCCACCATGCCCCGCGCCAGGTTGGCGGAGATGGCCCAGGCCATCACCCAGTGGAACAGCAGGGACCGGGTCCCCATGAGCGCGCCGACGGCCGCGCTGACCGCGTGGAACGCCGAGTAGCCGCCGCACACCAGGAAGTACGAGGCGCACACGGACCACGCCAGGATGACGCGGTCACGCCGCGCGGGGCCGGCGCGGCGCAGCACCAGGCGGGCCTGCAGCCCAAGGAGCAGCAGCAGGCCCGACGCAACCAGCTGGTACAGGTACGTGACCACCCGTCAGCCGGGGCACATGGGCGGGCACAGGACGGGCCCGTCCTCGCAGATGAGCACGACGGCGCCCTCGCCCTCGTCCGACGGCGGCGGGGGGTCGGAGCCCTCGAGGGCCGCGCCCCCGCTCCCCATCACCTGCTCCATCACCTCCGCGCGCACCAGCGGGGCGCCGGCGGCCTTGAGGCGCACCTCGATGCGGTCGATCTGCTGGTGCGGGTCCTCGATCAGCAGCGCGATGCGGCGGCCGTCGGGGCGGCTGAACTCCAGCGTGCTGGTGGGCCAGGGCTTGTCCGTGCCCGGAGGCAGGCAGTACACGGACGTCTGCTGGTACAGCTCCGTCTCCACGCCCGCATCGTCCCGAACCGCAAGCCGCCGCACGAAGCCCGGGTAAAAGCGCGCGCTGTACCCGTCCTTCTCCACGCGCTCGCTGGGCGGGGAGGGCTTGCAGTTGGAGATTGTCGGATTGGGGTCGCTCATCAACGCCTCCGTCAAGATGAACAAAGGGACTGCGTCCGGATTGGATAGTGTACGAATCCGGCGCCAAACGCAAGATTTTTGTTTGTGACGTTCGTGCGGCGCGGCGCTTGCGCGCGTGGCGTCCGGCCGCGGTGCGCGGTCCAAATGTTTTGTATACCGTCCGACGCTTAACCGCCGCTTATGCGCGGTGCGGACACCCGCCCGTCCGCCCGCTGATCCAAGTGGCGCCCCCGCGCACGCTTGGGTCCCGGCGGCCGGATGCGCGCGCGTGGCCCATGCAAATTCCCGATTTCCGGAGCCGGACCATGAACCGTCGTCTCATCCCCGTCTTCGCGCTGGCGCTGGCCGCGTGCGCGCCCCCGCCGGCCGCGGGCCCCGCGCCCGAGGCCACCGTCAAGCGCGTGCGCATCGTGCACACGAACGACTTTCACGGGCGGCTGCTGCCGCAGACGTCCAACGGGCGCAGCCTGGGGGGATCGGCCGTGCTGGCGGCGCACTTCGACAGCGCCGTGGCGGGCTTCGACGGGCCCACCCTCATCCTCTCCGCGGGCGATGACATGCAGGGCACGGCCATCAGCAACCTGAGCTGGGGGCGGGCCACCATCGCGGCGCACAACGCGTCGGGCTACGACGCGGCGGCCGTGGGCAACCACGAGTTCGACTGGGGGCAGGACACCCTGCGCGCCCGCGTGGCCGAGAGCCGCTTTCCCTGGCTGGCCGCCAACCTGTACGTGGCCGGCACGCGCCGGAACCCCGACTGGGTGCGGCCGTGGATCATGATCGAGCGGAGCGGCGTGCGCACGGCCGTCATCGGCATCGCGCTGGAAGAGACGCCGGAGGTGGTGCTGGCCGGCCGCACGGCGGGGCTGGAGTTCGGCGACGAGGCGCCGGCCATCGACCAGGCGGCGCGCGAGGCATGGGCGGCGGGCGCGGACTTCGTCGTCGTCACGGCGCACGTGGGCGCCAGCTGCGAGCAGTCCGGCACGGCGCCGGCCGAGCCCTCCAGCGCCTGCCGCGGCGAGCTGCTGGAGATCGCCGACGCGCTCACGCAGCCCGTGGACCTCATCGTGGGCGGCCACACGCACCGGCGCGTGCTGGCGACGGAGGATTCCATCCCCCTGGCCGAGGCGGCGTCGTACTCGCTGGCGTACAGCGTCACGGACCTGGAGCGGCGCGGCGGTCGCACGGTGACCACGCGCCACGAGGTGCGCTCCTCGTACGCCGACGAGGTGTCGCCGGACTCGCAGGTGGCGCGCATCGTGGGCGAGTGGGAGCAGCGCGTGCGGCCCATCACCGAGCGGGTGATCGCCACGGCCGCGCAGCCGTTCGAGCGCGCGGAGGGCGAATCCGGCCTGGGCAACCTCATCGCCGACGCGCACCGGGTGCAGACGGGCGCGCAGGCGTCCATCATCAACAACGGCTCCATCCGCCGCGCGCTGCCCGCCGGCCCGCTCAGCTGGGGCACGCTGTTCGAGCTGCAGCCGTTCG
>NZ_DASURI010000157.1:0-20553 GCF_036280135.1 Longimicrobium sp. | reverse complement strand
GTCCTCGTCGTCTTTCCGCTGGGGACCATGGCCCTGCCGGGGTTCCCGGATCTGGCGCCCGGCAGCGAGGTGCAGCAGGGCGTGGACTGGATGATCCGCATCGTGTCCGTGCTGCTGGCCGGCGCGCTCGTGCTGGTCTTTTTCCCCACGTGGACCGTGGGCATCGCGGAGCGGGTGGCGAACGCCGTCCTGCCCAGGGCCATCCGCCGCCCCCTGGTGGACGCGCTGCACGCCTTCATTGGCGGGCTGCACGTGCTGCGCAGCCCGCGGCTGCTGGCCATCAGCGTGGCGTGGGCGGTGGCGCAGTGGGCATTCCTGGCCACGTCGTTCCTGCTGGCGTTTCACGCGTTCGGCATCACGGAGCCGGGGTTCCTGGGTGCCGTCTTCCTGCAGTCGCTCATCGCCATGGCGGTGGCGATCCCGTCGTCGCCCGGCTTCTTTGGCGTGTTCGAGGGGGCCAGCGTGCTTGGGCTGGGGCTGTGGGGCGTGCCGCACGCGGCGGCCGTCTCGTTCGCCATCGGCTTTCACATCGCGGGATGGCTGATGGTGACGGGGCTGGGCGCGTACTACGCGGCGCGGCTGGGCATCCGCGTGAGCGACCTGAAGCAGACGGAGGAGCGGGTGGAGCAGGCCGTGGAAGCGAACGATCCCGCGCCCGCCGATGCCCGCGCCTGACTTTGCCGAGGTCCTCGCGCCGGCCAAGGTGAACCTCTTTCTGCGCATCCTGGCGCGGGAGGAGAGCGGGTACCACGGCCTGGAGACGCTGTTCTGCGCGCTCTCGCTGGCGGATTCCGTCCGGGTGCAGCGCGGCGCGCCGGGCATTCGCCTGCACGTGGACGGCGCGGTGGACACGGGCCCGCCGGAGCGCAACCTGTGCGTGCGCGCGACGGAGCGCTTTTACGCGGCGCTGCGCGAATCGCCGGCGGTGGACGTGCACCTCGCCAAGCGTGTTCCTTCCGCGGCGGGCATGGGAGGCGGATCGTCGGACGGCGCGGCCACGCTGCGGGCCCTGAACGCGCTGCACGGGGAGCCGTTCGATCGCGCGGCGCTGCTGCGGATGGCCATCGCGCTGGGGAGCGACGTGCCGTTCTTTGTCTGCGGGTCGGCGCTGGCGCTGGCGTGGAGCCGCGGCGAGCGCCTGCTCACGCTGCCGCCGCTGCCGCCGCGTCCCGTGATCGTGGCGCACCCCGGCGTGGCCATGCCCACCCCCGAGGCGTTCCGGCGCATCGCGGAGCGGCGGGGCGGGGGATACGCGCCGGACGCGCGCGCGCTGGATCTCGATCGTCTGCGCGACTGGGACAGCGTCGCCGCGCTGGCGGAAAACGACTTCGAGGCGGTGGTGGCGGAGGAGATCCCGTTCATCGACCTGGCCAAGTCGGCGCTGCGGCAGGGCGGGGCGCGCATCGCGATGATGTCGGGGAGCGGATCGAGTGTCTTTGGTGTGTTCGATGACGCGGACGCGCGCGACCAGGCGCTGGAGCGCATGCGCGGCCTGCGGATGAAGGTCTGGGCCGCCGACACGCTCGACGCCGAGCCGTCCGTCCGCATCGGCTGAGAAAGACAACTGCATTCTCACGCAGAGCCGCGGAGGACGCAGAGTACTTCATCGCGCGATGAAGCCCTCTGCTGCCCCTGCTCCCTCTGCGTGAAAATGCAGTTCGTTTTTGCGCGCGGGTTGACCACCGCAACGCGTGTGAATACCTTTCGCGTGCTGTTGCCCCGTGGTGTAATGGCAGCACAGCGGTCTTTGGAACCGTTAGTGGAGGTTCGAATCCTCCCGGGGCAATCACGCCGCAAGTCTCTCATACCCTGAGACTTGCGGCGTTTTTCTATTCGAAGAACACGCTGCTTCCGCCGATTGCGCTGCCGCCGCGCACCAGCTCCTGGTTGCGCCGGGCCCGCGCCTGGATCTCCTCCTCGCGCACGGTGCCGCCCCGGCCATCCAGCGTGCGCCGGGGCTCGTGCTCGTCCAGCAGGTCGTACACGCGCGCGTCCTCGTCCGTGGCGAGCGCCTGGACCACGGCCTGGTGCAGCGGCGCGATCATGGAGCCGCCGCCCGTCAGCGTCTGCGCGTTGATGGGGCCGCGCACGTAGTCCCGGCGAAAGGTGTCTCTCACCGCGATCACGCGCTCGGCGAACGCCCGCAGCGCCTCGGTCGTCCGCCCCGCGTCCTCGCCGCCGCCGATCCGCCGGCTGCCCAGGGTGACGGGCACGCCGCGGTACAGGTCCACCTTGAGCGCGTCCCACTCGGCGGGCGACAACGCGCGGATCTCGCGCTGCGCATCCTCGTCCAGGCTGTCGTAGATGGCCTGGTCCAGCTCGCGGATGCCCAGCTCGTACGACTGCTGGATGATGGCGGGACGATGCCAGTCGTCGGTGCTGAAGCTGGTGTCGAACTCCACGTATCCAAAGTCCGTCGTGAAGCCGCCGATGTCGATCACCAGCACGCCGAAGCTCCCCGCCATCCGCCGCAGCGCCTGCAGCAGGCCCTCGGGCTCCAGCATCTTCACCAGGTGCAGCGAGCGGCCCGCGCGCGGCGTGAACGGCGCGGCCGGCGGATACCACGTGGCGTTCCGTCCGCGCGTGAACATGCCGCACGCGTTGGATTCCGGCTCGTAGACCGTCACCCGGCCGTGCGCGGGACGCCAGCCGGCCGCATGCAGGATGCCGCCCACGCGGGCGTCCATGTCCGGCGCGTCGATCCGGGGAACACAGACGCGCACGGCGCTGGACGCGATGTCGGCGCCGTACGGGGACTGCTCCAGGCTTTCGCGCAGGCCGCGGAAGAACTCGACGGCGATCCGCTCGTAGTCGTCGTCGCCCGCGTCGGCGTGCGGAGACTGCCCCATCTCGTCGCGGCGGACGTGGCCGCGCGGATCGGTCGAGAACAGCCGGGCCTTCCAGTAGCGGTAGATGCGCACACCGTCCCCCGGCGCCTGCTCCGCCGCGGCGGATCCGATGACCCAGCGCGTGCCGCCCCGCGCGTCCACCCGCGCCACCACGGAGGGGACGCAGAAGTCCACCTCGTCCGAGGCCAGCGGCAGGTCGCGCAGCAGGTCCGACTCGCCGTTCCAGTCCCTTCGCACGGCGACCTTGGTGTAGGCGCTGCCCAGGTCGATGGATACCAGCCGACGGTTCTTCACTGATCCTCACGTTGATCGTTCGCGGCGCATGTCCCGATCGGAATGCGCGGGCGCTGAATCTCTGCCCTCTCCGCCCTCCGCGACAGGGAGGCGCCCGGTGTACGGGATGGGGTACTCTGCGCCCTCTGCGCCTCTGCGTGAGAAATGCAGTTGGGGTTTGGTTTCCCTGGCAGACTACTTGCCAAATCCGGACGCATGGCGACCAAGAAACCACTCCCGTACTGGCTGGACGGCGGCCCCGAGACCTGCGCGCTCTGCGGGCACACGCACGTGCTGCAGGCCCAGCGCCGATGCGCCGCGTGCGACCGGCCCAACTGCGAGCACTGCGTGACCGTCAACCGCGAGACGGGCGAGGTGCTGTGCCACGAGTGCCTGGAGGCGGCGGGCACGGAGGAGAACGCCTGATGGGCGCGCGGGCCATCTGGAAGGCGCACATCTGCTTCGGCAGCGTGGACGTGCCCGTCAAGCTGTACTCCGCCGTGCAGGACCGCACGGTGCACTTTCGGCTGCTGGACGCCAAGCGCCACGAGCCCGTCAAGCAGCACATGGTGGATCCCGACACGGGCAAGGTCGTCGACAGCGCCGACATCCGCCGCGCCTACGAGACGGACGAGGGCGAGCTGGTGATCCTGGAGGCGGGGGACCTGGAGCAGGTCACGCCCACGCCGTCGCGCGACATCCGCATCACCCAGTTCGTGCCGCCGGCGGAGATCACGCACCAGTGGTACGACCGGCCGTACTTCCTGGGCCCCGACGAGGAGGACGGCGCGTACTTCGCCCTGGCGGCGGCGCTGCGCAAGCGCGGCGTGGAGGGCGTGGCGCGGTGGGTCATGCGCAACAAGGAGTACGTGGGCGCGCTGCGGGCCGAGGGCGACTACCTGATGCTCATTACCCTGCGCCACGCCGGCGAGGTGGTGCCCGCGTCGGCGCTGCCCCGGCCCACGGGCCGCGAGCTGGACGAGCGCGAGATCTCCATGGCCAAGCAGCTGGTCAAGGCCATGGAAGACCCGTTCGACATCACCGCCTATCACGACGAGTACCGCGAGCGCGTGCTGGAGCTGGTGCAGGCCAAGGCCGCCGGCAAGGTGGTGAAGTTCCCCAAGGCGCCGAAGAAGCAGGGCGAGACGTCGCTGGCGGACGTGCTGGAGGCCAGCCTGGCCGCGTCGGGCGGCAAGGAGCGCAAGCGTGCCTGACATCGAACCGTCGGAGCAGGAAGCCGTCACCCGCTCGTTCTGGTCCGGCACCATCACCTTCGGGCTGGTGAGCATCCCCGTGGCCCTGTACGCGGCCAACCGCTCCGGCGGCGTGTCGCTGCGGATGGTCTCGCCCGAGGGCACGCGCCTGGGCCGCCGCTACTTCACGGAAAAGGACGACCGCGAGCTGGACGCGGACGACATCGTGCGCGGCTACGAGATCGAGAAGGACCGCTTTGTCCTCGTGGACGACGACGAGCTGGAGCGGCTGGCGCCCGAGCGCACGCGCGACATCGACCTGCGGCAGTTCGTGAAGCTGTCGGAGATCGATCCCATGTACTTCGAGCGGGCGTACTACCTTACGCCCGCGGGCCAGTCCACCAAGGCGTACCGGCTGCTGGCGCGGGTGATGGAGGAGACGGGCCGCGCGGGCATCGCCACCTTCGTCATGCGGGCCAAGGAGTACCTGATCGCCATCATCGCCGAGAACGGCATTTTGCGCGCGGAGACGCTGCGCTTTGCCGACGAGCTGCGCACGCCCGGGGACGTGGGCCTGCCCGCGCCCGCCCAGCCCGACGCGGCCGAGCTGCGGCGGATGGACCGCGAGATGGCCAGGCAGCTGGACGACGCGCTGGATGCAGGCGTGCTGGAGGACCACTCCACGGAGCGGATGATGAAGGTCGTCGACGCCAAGCTGCGTGCCGGCGAGGACGTGGTGCAGGCGCAGCCCCGCGCGGCCGATGACGACGACGAGGGGTCGGACATCATCGACCTGATGGAGATCCTCAAGCGCCGTCTTGCGGTCTCCGACGACGACGCACCCGCCACCGCCGCGGACACCGCGCGCCCGTCCCGCGCGCCCGCCCGCAAGACGGCGAGCAAGTCTGCCAGCAAATCCGCACGGAAGACGGCCGGCAAGTCCGCGAGCAAGACGGCGCGGAAATCCGCGTCCAAGGCCACGGCGAAGTCGGCTTCGAAGACTGCGTCGAAAACCGCTTCGAAACCGGCGTCGAAGTCCGCCACGAAGAGGGCGTCCAGGACCGCCGCGAAATCGACCGCGAAATCCGGCAAGAAGTCGGGCGGAAAGAGCGCATCCGCCTCGCGATCAAAGCCGGCCGCGAAATCCCGGCGCAGCGCCTGAGATCGGCCACGCATCGCGCAGACGACGCAGGACGGAGGATCCCGTTCCGCGTCGTCGCCGCGTTGTCGCGATCGCGGGAACTGGATGGTGGGAATCCGCGCATCCCGTGTCCCACTAACGACATCGGGGAGAGACATCCGTCTCTCGCGTGATGCGGATCGCGATCCAGTCATCCGCACGGACCCGTTGCCGAATCTCACGGAACAGGCCACTTTGCACACCGGCTGTCGGTCATGCGCTGATTCAGTGGTTTGCATCGGTGTCCGGCGTCGTCGCCGTGCCGCCGACGTCGCACATCCCCCCGCTCCTTTGAGTTCCTCGGCCGCTCTCCCGGCCTTTTTCGCAGTCCCGCATCGCAGTGGCAGATCATCATGAGCAAAGTAGAAGTGCTTTTCTTCGCCGCTGATCCACTCTCCGCGGATGGGTACCAGCGCCGGCTGCTGCTGGACGAGGAAGTTCGGCAGATCCGCGAAAAGGTGCGCGCGGCACGCCATCGCGACGATCTCGATTTCGACATGCGCTGGGCCACGCGCACGGACGACCTGCTGCAGGCGCTCAACGAGCGCCAGCCCGACATCGTCCACTTCAGCGGGCATGGGGGGAGCCGGGGACTGGTGCTGGTGAGCGCGGACGGCTCTCGCCCGCATCGCGTGGATGCGCCGGCGCTGCAGCGGCTGTTCAGCGTGTTTCGCGGAAAGATCCGCGTGGTGCTCCTGAACGCCTGCACCTCGCTGCCGCAGGCGCAGGCCATCGCCGACGCGGTGGGGTGCGCCATCGGCACGCCCGCGAAGATCTCCGACACGGCCGCGATCGCGTTCGGTGCGTCCTTTTACCGGGCCATCGCGTTCGGCCGGTCCGTGCAGGACGCGTTCGACCAGGCATGCACGGCGCTGATGCTGGAGAACTTCGAGGAAGGCGAGCACCCGGTGCTGGTCACGCGCGCCGGCGTGGACGCGTCGCAGCTGTTCTTCATCCAGGTGGACGGAGAGCCCGTCACCCCGCCGGTCACGCCGGCTTCGCGGCTCGTGGAGCAGGACGCCACACCGGCTTCGAGGCCCGTGGAGCAGGATATCGCACCGGTTTCGCGGCCCATCGAGCAGGACGTGGCCCCGGCGCCGTCCATGCCGGTGGAGATCACGCGGCCCGTCCTGGGGGCGGGAAAGAACCGGATCCTGATGGTGCTCGTGACGCTGGCCGTTTCTTCCGGTGCCGTGCTGGCATACGCGACAAAGCCCCCGGCAGAGCCGCCGATCGGTAGTCCCTGCGCACGCGCCCGCGACGTGCTCGCGTTCCTGCGGCAGGCGCACGAAGCGAAGGTGCCCAGCGACGGAGAGAATACCCCGCGGGGACTGAAGGGCGACGCCACGGCGGGAATCATGGCCCAGGCAACGGCGCTGTACGACGCGGGCAACTACCGGGATGCGTTTCCGCTCTTCAAGCAGGCCGCGGTTGCCGGGAACTCCCAGGCGATGGGTTACGTCAGCGAGGCGTACGTCAGGGGGGTGGGTACGCCTCCGAATCCGGACTCCGCGGGCGTCTGGCTTGAGTACGTAAAGGCGACGGATGACCCGCGTGGCATGAATGCCCTGGGCGAGGCATCAGAGCGAGGATTCGGGCGGGGACAAAGTGATCGCTGGGCCGCCCATTGGTACCGCAAATCTGCCGATGCGCAGTTCCCGGAAGCCATGCTAAGTCTTGCACGCATGTACCGGGATGGCCGTTCCGTCGAGGAAAGTGGTGAGCTCGCGCTGCAGAACTACGAGAAAGCCGCCAAGGCGGGACTCGTGGATGCAATGCGCGACGTGGCGGAGATGTTTGAGCAGGGAATCGCCGTCGCGCGCGATCCCGAGGCGGCGCAGTGCTGGACCGCCGCCGAGGAAGAAGCACGTACGCTTCGCTGATGGGCATGGCGCTCTCCCCCCAGCCGCCGACCATGAGCCCCGTCGAAGTCCTGTTCTTCGCCGCCGATCCCAAGTCTGCCGGTTCGGGTGGACAGCGACGCCTGCTCATCGACGAGGAGGTGCGGCAGATTCGCCTGAATGTGCGCCTTGCGCGCCACCGCGATTTGCTGAGCCTCAACACCCAGTTGGCCGCTCGCACGGATGACATGGTGCAGGCGCTCAGCGAGACGAAGCCGCAGGTGATCCACTTCAGCGGTCACGGCGGCAGCGCGGGGCTGGTGCTCGTGGCGGCGGACGGGCGCAGCGAGCAGCGCGTGGACACGGATGGCCTGCGGGAGTTCTTCAAAGTGTTCAGGGGCAGGATCCGCCTGGTGGTCCTGAATGCGTGTCTTTCGCTCCCGCAGGCCCAGGCAATTGCCGAGGTGGTGGGCTGCGCCATCGGCACGCCGGACAAGATCTCGGACCGGGCGGCGATCACCTTCGCCTCGTCGTTCTACCGCGCCGTCGCGTTCGGCGAATCCGTGCAGGCCGCGTTCGATCAGGCGCGCGCGGCACTCCGGCTGGAGAGTTTCGCGGAGCGCGAATATCCACAGCTGCTGCACCGAAAGGACGTGGATCCCGCCCGGTTGGTGCTGATCCCTGGCGGGAGCGAGCCGGTCCCGCCCCCGCCCGCACGCCGCGCCCGGCGCGTGACGGTCGCCGCCACGGCCCTGCTGCTCACGGCGGGCACCGCCGCCGCCATCAAGATCGTGGGCGGGGCGGGAGAAGGTCCGGTGGGGGATGAGCCCGCACCGCGGGACTCCACCCACGTGAATACGACGGGTACGGACACCGTTGCCCGCCCCGAAACCCTCGCGTCCACCCGGAACATTGGCACCGGTACGGACGGCACGGCGGAGCTGGCCGCCGCGCGAGACCTGCGCGACGCGGGCAACCACGCGGCGGCGTTCCCCCTGTTCCAGAAGGCCGCGGAGGCGGGAAACACGGAGGCCATGGCCTTTTTGGGCATCGCCTACCTCAACGGCGAAGGGACGGAGCGGCAGCCCCGGCAGGCCATCCAGTGGCTGCGTGACGCCGCTGAGGCGCGGGACCCGCGCGGCATGAACGCGCTGGGCGTGGCGTACCAGGACGGCCTGGGGGTGAACCGCAACCACCGCTGGGCCAAGCACTGGCTGCGGGAAGCCGCGGAACGGGACTACGCCCCCGCCATGCGCAACCTAGGGAACTTCTACCGCCGGTACGTGGACCCGGACAGCGGCTACGCGCTTGCCATGGAGTGGTACCGCAAGGCCGGGGCGGCGGGCGACGCGGACGGCTGGCTGAACCTGGGCCTGATGCACGAGCGTGGGATGGGCACGCAACCCGACACGGCGGAAGCCCTTCGCCTGTATCTCCTGTCCGCCGAAGCCGGCAATCCGGATGGAATGGTCCACGCGGGACAGGTCTACGAGCACCGGCAGGAGTACAACACGGCGCGGGAGTGGTATCTCAAGGCCGTAGACGCCGGCTCCGCGGACGGGATGAACAACATGGGGGTGCTGTACCACAACGGCTGGGGCGTGCGGCGCAACCGCGAGGAAGCCATCCGCTGGTTTCGCCAAGCCGCGCAGGCGGGCTCCACGACCGCCCGGGGCAACCTGGCCGCCCTGGGCGTGCGCTGAGCCGTCCGCCGGACGCGGTATATCGCCGTTTTTCGCCCGTCTCGCGTTCATTCTGCGTGAGGCGGGAGTTCGGAAAATCCCGCCGTTGCGCTTTGTTTACGTGGGGTGGATGGCGAAGAACGCGCAAGTCGCTAAGTTGGTGCCCGCGCGCTGTGACGGCCACGGCCAGGATCATGCACGAGATCGGCGGGATTCCAAACGTCGTCTCGACCGGCCGCCGCGCATCGCTGCTCGATTCCGGGACCATCCGTCTACACCAACGAATCGCTCCGTCTGATGGACCGAGTTCTCGCCGTGATCCTGGGGGGCGGCGCCGGCACGCGGCTGTTTCCCCTCACGCTGCACCGGGCCAAGCCCGCCGTGCCGCTGGCCGGCAAGTACCGGCTGGTGGACGTGCCCATCAGCAACTGCATCAACTCCGGCCTCAGCCGCATCTTTGTCGTCACGCAGTACAACTCCGCGAGCCTGAACGACCACATCGCGCGGTCGTACGTCTTTGACCGGTTTCGCGGCGGCTTCGTGACGGTGCTGGCGGCCGAGCAGACGCCCACCTCCGAGGAGTGGTACCAGGGGACGGCAGACGCCGTGCGCCAGTCGCTGCCGCACATCCGCAGCTACCCGCACGACCACGTGATCATCCTGTCCGGCGACCAGCTGTACACGATGGACTACCGGCTCATGCTGGAGCACCACGTGCGCTCGGGCGCCGCCATCACCATCGGCACCACGCCGGTGGTGGCCGACGACGCGCCCGGCTTCGGCATCCTCAAGACGGACGATCACGACGTCATCACGGAGTTCTACGAGAAGCCCGCGCGCGACGACCTGGCCGGCAAGGAAAGCCCCGTTGCCGAGGAGATGCAGCGCGCCGGGCGCGTGTATTTGGCGTCCATGGGCATCTACGTCTTCGACTGCCAGGTGCTGCAGGACCTGCTGGACGGGCACGCGGACCTGAACGACTTCGGCAAGCACGTCATCCCGCTGGCCATCAAGGAGCGCAAGGTCGTCTCGTACCCGTTCACGGGCTACTGGAACGACATCGGCACCGTGCGGTCGTTCTTCGAGACCAACATCATGCTCACGGAGCCCAAGCCGGCGTTCAACCTGTTCGACGAGCAGATGCCGCTGTACACGGCGGCCCGCCTGCTGCCGCCGGCCAAGGTCACGCGCTCGCGCATCGACCACTCCATCATCGGCGAGGCGTCGGTCATCATCGACGCCGACATCACGGACTCGGTCATCGGCATCCGCTCGTACATCGGCGCGCGGTCGCGCATTCACCGGGCCGTGCTCATGGGCGCGGACTACTACTACTGGGAGGGCGCCGGCAGCCGCAGCCGCGTGGAGGGGCCGGAGCGCCCGGGCGTGGACGAGGACTGCGTGATCGAGGGCGCCATCGTGGACAAGAACGCGTCCATCGGCCGGCACTGCGTGATCACCAACGCGGCGGGGGTGCAGGAGGGGCAGGGGCCCGGCTTCTACATCCGCGACGGCATCGTCGTCATCGAGAAGAACGCGACGATCCCCGACGGCACCGTCATATGAGGATCGCGCAGCTCACCAACGAGTACCCGCCCCACGTGTACGGCGGGGCGGGCGTCCACATCGAGTACCTGTCGCGCGAGCTGGCCCGGGCCGAAGGCGGCGCGCACCAGGTGCAGGTGCTCTCGTTCGGCGACCAGCGGGTGGACGAGGGCAACCTGCGCGTGCACGGCGTGGCGCCCGACGTGAAGCTCGCGGCGCAGGACCCGCGGCACGCGCGGCTGCTGGACGCGCTGGTCCGCGACCTGGCCATGGTGGGGCTGGCGGAGGCGCCGGAGATCGTGCACTGCCACACGTGGTACGCGCACCTGGCCGGCTGCCTGGCCCGTCCGCTCACCGGCGCGCGCCTGGTGCTCACGACGCACTCGCTGGAGCCGCACCGGCCGTGGAAGGTGGAGCAGCTGGGCACGGCGTACGACGTGACCACGTGGATCGAGCGCACGGCGTACCAGAACGCGGACGGCGTCGTCGCGGTCTCGCGGGCGATGAAGGAGGACGTGCAGACGCTGTACGGCGTCCATCCCGACCGCGTCCGCGTGATCCACAACGGCATCGACCCCGACGAGTACCGCCCGCGGCTGGATCCGGACCGTGTCCGCGCGCTGGGCGTGGACCCCGACCAGCCCATCGTCCTGTTCGTCGGGCGGATCACGCGGCAGAAGGGGATCCTGCACCTGGTCCGCGCGCTGCGGCACCTGCGGCCGGGCGTGCAGGCCGTGCTGTGCGCCGGCGCGCCCGACACGCCGGAGATCGGCGCGGAGATGCAGGCGCTGGTGGAGGACGCGCGGCACGACTCGGCGGCGAAGATCGTGTGGCTGGCGGAGATGCTGCCCCGCGAGGACACCATCCTGCTGTACTCGCACGCGGACGTGTTCGTCTGCCCCTCCGTGTACGAGCCGTTCGGCATCATCAACCTGGAGGCGATGGCGTGCGAGACGCCCGTCGTGGCCTCCGCCGTGGGCGGCATCCCCGAGATCGTCGTGCCGGGCGAGACGGGGCTGCTGGTGCCCATCCAGCCGGAGGGCGGCGGATCGGTGGAGCCGCGCGAGCCGGAGGCCTTCTCGCGCGCCCTGGCGGATGCGGTGAACGAGCTGCTGGACGCGCCGGATCGCCGGGCCCAGATGGGCCGCGCGGCCCGCGCGCGCGTGCTGGAGCACTTCAGCTGGCGCGCCATCGCCGAGCAGACGCTGGCCTTCTACCGCGACCTGCTGGCCGCCCCGCGTCCGGACTGAGCAACATCGAACTGCGTTTTCTCACGCGGAGGGAGCAGGGGAAGCAGAGGACGACTTTGCTTTCTCTGCTTCTTGCGTTACGGAACATCCGTTGCTGTTCTCCCCTCTCCGCGAGGAACGAGCGGGGAGGGGCCGGGGGAGGGGCGCCGTCCCGTGCAGGGCGCCCGCTTCCTTGCACGAGCCGTCCTCCGCCGCCTCGAAGCCTGATCCACTTCGCCACAGCTCGATGAGACGATTCCTGGTCGCCGCCCTCTGCGCCGGCGCGCTGCCCGTCCTGGCCGCGGGTCCCATCCCGCGCACCGCCCGCGCGGCGGCGCCGGCAGACCTGCCCGCCGCGCCCGCGTCGTCGCGCGTGGACTCGCTCCTGGCGCGGATGACGCTGGAGGAGAAGGTCGGGCAGATGACGCAGCTCACCCTGGCCGTGGTGGCGGCGGAGGACGGGCCGCAGCGGGACAGCGTGCGCATCGACCCCGCGAAGCTGCGCGAGGCCATCGTGGAGCGCCACGTGGGCTCGCTGCTGAACGTGGTCGGCGGCTCGCTCTCCGTGGAGGGCTGGCACCGGCTGATGGCGGAGGTGCAGGGGATGGCCCTGCGCGAGACGCGGCTGGGCATCCCCGTCATCTACGGGATCGACTTCGTCCACGGGGCCAACTACACGCGCGGCGGCACCATCTTCCCGCACAACGTGGGGATGGCGGCCACCTTCAACCCCGCGCTGGCCCGCCGCGCCGCCGAGATCACCGCGGACGAGGCGCTGGCCAGCGGCCTGCCCTGGAACTTCGCGCCGGTGCTGGACGTGGGGCGCAACCCGCTCTGGCCCCGCTTCTACGAGACGTTTGGCGAGGACCCGCTCGTGGCCACGGTCCTGGGGCGCCAGCAGGTGCTGGGGATGCAGCGCGAGGGGCGCGTGGCGGCCACGCTCAAGCACTACCTGGCGTACAGCGCCTCACACACGGGCCGCGACCGCGCGCCCGTGGAGCTGAGCGCGCGCGGCGTGCGGGAGAACTACCTGCCGCCCTTTGCCGCCGCCGTCCGCGCCGGCGCGCGCAGCGTGATGGTGAATTCCGCGGAGATCGACGGCGAGCCCGTGCACGCCAGCCGCTATTGGCTCACGGACGTGCTGCGGGGCGAGCTGGGCTTTCAGGGCGTGATCGTGACGGACTGGGAGGACATCTACTACCTCCACACCCGCCACCGCGTGGCGCCGACGATCAAGGACGCCGTGCGGATGGCGGTCGAGGCGGGCATCGACGTCAGCATGTCGCCCACGGACTACCGCTTCATGGACGCGCTGATCGAACTGGTGCGCGAGGGCGCCGTGTCCGAGCGCCGCATCGACGAGTCCGTCCGCCGCATCCTGACCCTCAAGGAGGCGCTGGGGCTGTTCGACGCGCCGCTCCCCGACCCGGCCCTGCGCGCGCGCTTCGCCACGGAGCAGTCGGCGGAGGTGGCGCGGCAGGCGGCGCGCGAGTCCATCACCCTGCTCAAGAACGAGGGCGGCATCCTCCCGCTGAAGCCGGACGCGAAGATCCTCGTCACGGGCCCCGCCGCGCAGTCCATGACGGCGTTGAACGGCGGATGGACGTACACGTGGCAGGGCACGGACGCGTCCCAGTTTCCCGAGGCGCCGCGCACGGTGCTGGAAGCCATCCTGCGCCGCGGCCGCGACGTGCGCTATGTGGCCGGCAGCGGCTTCACGGAGCCGGGCGACCCGCAGGCCGCCGCGCGGCTGGCGGCGGACGCGGACGTGGCCGTCGTGGTCATCGGCGAGAACGCGTACGCCGAGGGCGTGGGCGACGTGGCGGACCTCACGCTCCCCGAGGCGCAGCTGCGGCTGGTGGAGGCCGTCCAGGCGACGGGAACGCCCGTCGTGCTCGTGCTGGTGGAGGGCCGGCCGCGCATCATCCGCCGGGTGGTGGACGGCGCACGCGGCGTTGTCATGGCGTACTGGCCGGGGATGCAGGGCGGCGAGGCCGTGGCCGAGGTGCTGTTCGGGGAGACGAACCCGTCCGGGCGGCTGCCGTTCACCTATCCGCGGCACCCCAACGAGCTCCTCACGTACGACCACAAGTTCACGGAGACGCTCAGCCCCGCGTTCGGGGGACAGGGATTCCGGCCGGAATGGCCGTTCGGACACGGGCTCAGCTACACGACCTTCGCGTACGCCGACCTGCGGCTCGGCGGGCCGCGCATGGACGCGGACGGCCGCATGACGGTGCAGGTGACCGTGCGCAACACGGGCACCCGCGCGGGGGAGGAGACGGTGCTGCTGTACACGCGCCAGCAGTATGCGTCCACGACGCCGTACACGCGGCGGCTGCGGGGATTCCAGAAGGTGGCCCTGGCGCCGGGCGAGTCGCGCGCCGTGACCTTCGTGCTGACGGCGGACGACCTGCGCACCGTGGGCCGCGACGGCCGGATGATGCTGGAGCCGGGCGCGTTCGACGTGATGGTGGGCGGGCTGACGGGCACCTTCCAGGTGACGGCGGATGCCGCGCGGACGACGACGGAAGGACGATGATGGACGATACGCGCTACGACCGCATGCCGTACCGCCGCTGCGGAACGAGCGGGCTGCGGCTGCCGGCCATCTCGCTGGGGCTGTGGCACAACTTCGGGAGCGTGGACCCCGAGGAGAACGGCCGCGCCATCGTGCTGCGGGCGTTCGACCTGGGCATCACGCACTTTGACCTGGCGAACAACTACGGGCCCGTGCCCGGCAGCGCGGAAGAGACGTTCGGCCGCATCCTGCGCCGCGACCTGTCCGCGCACCGCGACGAGCTGGTCGTCAGCACCAAGGCGGGGTACCGCATGCAGCCAGGCCCCTATGGCGACGGCGGGTCGCGCAAGTACCTGCTCGCCAGCCTGGACGCCAGCCTGGCGCGGATGGGCATCCCTTACGTGGACGTCTTCTACCACCACCGGCCCGATCCCGAGACGCCGCTGGAGGAGACAATGGGGGCGCTGGAGCAGGCCGTACGCTCGGGCAAGGCGCTGTACGCCGGCGTGAGCAACTACCCGCCGGAGCTCACCCGCGAAGCCGCGCGGATGCTGCGGGAGATGCGCGTGCCGTTCGTCCTGCACCAGCCCAAGTACAGCATGCTGGAGCGCACGCCGGAGAACGACCTGTTCGCTGCGCTGGAGGAGGAAGGGATCGGCTGCATCGTCTTTTCGCCGCTCGCGCAGGGGCTGCTGACGGACCGCTACCTGCGCGGCATCCCCGCCGACTCGCGCGCCGCGAAGCCGACGGGCTTCCTGCGGGAGGACGCCGTGACGGAGGAGCGCCGCGCGCAGCTCCTGGCGCTGAACGAGGTGGCGCGGGCACGCGGGCAGAGCCTGGCCCAGCTGGCGCTTGCGTGGGTGCTGCGGAACCCCGTCGTAACCTCCGCGCTCATCGGCGCCAGCCGCGTGCAGCAGCTGGAGGCGAACGTCGCCGCGCTCGACAACCTCGCCCTCTTCGACGACGAGCTCCGCGAGATCGACCGCATCCTCTCCGACGCGCGCTGATTTCCGCGTCCGGACGGGGCGAGCCGCATTCGTGCGCGGACAGGGTGCACAAGAATCTACAAAACGTAGACTTTTGTGCAGGCTGGTGAGGGGCGTAGATTGGCCGTGTTCTGGCGCCGAAATCTCCGGATCCGGCGGTCCGTTTCCTCTTCCGCCACCGCCGGATCAAGCGTAATCCCGTTGGCCCGAACTGCACGGGAGTCTACAAAACGTGGAGTTCCGTGCAGGAGCTGGTTACGCTATCGTCTTCACCCTTGAGATGCGGATCACAATGCCGGGAGCAAAGTACGGGGCGATCTTCGACGTCGGGGCCGACCAGTACGGCTACCTGACGGTGGAGCAGGCGCGCGAGGTCGGCGTGCGTCCCAAGACGCTGCACGCCATGGCCCGGCGGGGAACGCTGCAGCACGTGAGCAGCGGCCTGTACCGCATCTCCGCCATCTCGCCGTCTCCGCGCGCGGAGCTCATGCAGGCGAGCCTGTGGCCGCGCGGCGTGCGGGGCGTGATCTCGCACGACAGCGCGCTGGTGCTGCACGGGCTGTCGGACGTGAACCCGGCCCGCATCCACGTCACCGTCCCGCGGCGGCATCGCATCCTGCGGCGCGTGCCCTCGCTGTACGTGGTGCACCGCCTGGACGTCCCCGCGCGCGAGGTGGAGCACGTGGGCGGGATCCCCGTCACGTCGCCCGCGCGCACCATCCGCGACTGCCACGCCGCGCACCTGGGGCGCACGCTCGTCCGGCAGGCGGTGGAGGACGGGCTGCGGATAGGTCTGCTGTGCCCGGCGGAAGCCGAGCGACTGTCATCGGAACTCCTGGGAGAACGATTGCGATGACCAACGTCGAGCGCCTTGGCCGGCCCGCGATCCCGCGGACACGATCGGCCCTGGAGAAACTCGTGGGGCAGTACGCCAACCACTACGAGATTCCCCAGGCCCGCATCCGCAACTGGATCTCGTTCATGATCCTGGCCGGGGCGCTCGAACGCGTGCAGGACGACGCGGGAGCCAGCGCGTTCGTCGTGAAGGGCGGGGTGGCCCTGGAGCTTCGGCTGCGGCTGCGCGCGCGGGCTACGCGGGACTTCGACGCGTGCTTCCGCGAGCGCTTCGGGGAAATGCTGGAGGTGCTGGACGCGGCATTGGCGGAGCCGTACGGAGACTTTTGCCTGGCCCGAAAGGGCGTCATCCGCGACCTCGGGGGCAAGGCAAAGCGGATCGAGGTCCAGGTGCAGTACCGCGACAAACCCTGGGCGACGGTGCAGATGGAAGTATCCGCCGGCGACGGACAGCTGATGGAGGCCGAGCGCGTCCCCGCCACCGACCTGTCGGAGCTTGGCCTGGACGGCCCCGTGTTCATCCACTGCCTTTCCACGCGCTACCAGATCGCGCAGAAGATCCACGCCGTCACGTCGCCGCCGCGCGAGGGCCGGCAGAACGAGCGATACCGCGACCTCGTGGACCTGTGGCTGCTACGCGCGCTGCGGACGAACCTCGCTCAGGTGCGGCGGGCGTGCGAAGACGTGTTCCGCAGCCGCGCCATGCACGCGTGGCCGCCCGAGGTCCACGTCCCCGGACACTGGGCCGGCCCGTTCGCCCGGCTCGCGGGCGAGGTGGGCCTTCCGACCACGGACGTCGACGAAGCGGCGGAGGCACTCCGCGCCTACATCGCCGAGATCGCGCTGGCGGACTCCGCCTGACCCGCGTCCGTGATGAATCGGCCCTGCGCGCATGCGGATGTGATGCACAAGATTCTATGAAAAGGAGAATTCTGTGCAGTTTGAATTGTCGAGATTCAGAGCTGTGCCAAGCAGAGGCAGTGTTGGGCCCTCTGCGGTGGCGGAGGATCGCGGCTTCCTCGCGCGAGACACCGCACCTTTCCGGCTAGCTTGCGCATTCGGCGCTGCTACCCTATCCTCCATCAGTTTCCGCCTTTTACGCGGAACGCAGTGCCTCATCGCCCCGCCCATCCGCCGCCGCACGTCCCGCCGTTTCTTTCCGCTCGCCGCGCGGCCCGTCGTAAACCCGCTCCCCGCCACATCATGCAAAAGCGACCCCGCTCGCAGCATGCCGCCACCGGCGTTCGCGCCGCCGGCACGCCCACGCCGCCGCCCATCAACTGCGCCGCCAACCCCGTCGAGGGGATCAAGCAGATGTTCGTGGACCAGTTCCAGGGCAGCCAGATCGCCACGGGCGAGGTCCCCGCCACGCGCCCCGTCTTTCGCCGCGTGCACGGCGTGGCGCACGGCACCTTTGTCGTCCGCCCCGACCTGCCGGAGGCGCTGCGCGTGGGCGTGTTTGGCCAGAGGTCCGAGTATCCCATGTGGGTGCGCTTCAGCAGCGACCTGCAGCCGGGCGCGCCGGACTACCGCGGCACGGTGGGCATCGGCATCAAGATCTTTGGCGTGCACGGCCACAAGGTGATGGAGCCGGACCAGGACGCCACCACGCACGACTTCATCCTGCAGAACCACGACGTGTTCTTCGTGAACAACGCGAAGGACATGTGCGAGTTCTCACGCGACTTCAACGGGTTCGTCAAGAAGCACCCGCGCACCAGCCAGATCCTGAACGAGATGGAGAAGGTGGTGAACTCGGTGCTGGAGACGCCGTACTGGGGCGTGCTGCCCACGCGTTTCGGCATGGAGCAGTACGCCAAGTACAAGATCGAGCCCGAGGTGGTGCCGCCCGGAAGCGGCCGGCAGCCGGACTACGACGACCCGTTCTACCAGCGGGCCGACCTGCACTGCCGCATGAACAACGGCGAGGCGCGGCTCAAGTTCATGGTGCAGCTGCGCACGCACCCGGAGCAGATGCCGCTGGACGAGGCCACGGTCGCGTGGAGCGAGGAACTGTCGCCGCCCATCCACGTGGCCACGCTCGTGCTGCCCCGGCAGGACCTGGACACGCGCGGTCAGGCGGAGTACGGGGAAAACCTGGCCATCAACACGTGGCACGCGCTCCCCGAGCTGGAGCCGGTCGGCAGCCTGGCCGAGGCCCGCAAGGTCACCTACCGCGCGTCGGCCCGGGTGCGGCGCGACGTGAACGGCGTGCCCCTGGCCGAGCCCGTGTGCCCGCGCCCGGCGGAGATGAACCCCGGCCAGCCGTACCCGGCCGCCAGGGACCTGCAGATCGTCCGGGCGGAGATCCATCCCGCCATCGGCATCGCGCGGATGGGCAACAGCGAGGAGTGGTTCATCGGCCCCGAGGTCACGGAGCCGGCGCCGCAAAAGCCCGGCTACTACCGCGACGGGTCCGGCGCCCTCAAGCGGCAGGCGGCGCGGTTCCGCATCTACGGCTACAACGCGGCCGGCGACGTGGTGCAGGAGCTCACGTCGGACTATGCCGACATCCACTGGACGGCGCACGTGGCCAACCGCAAGGCGGGCTGGTACCAGTGGGTGCAGGCCATGGACATCCCCGAGAGCGTCAACCTGTCCGTCCCCCTGCGCAACCCGGACGTGACGGGCGCGGCACGGCGGTTCCTGGACATCGACGGGGGCACGCGCACCATCGAGGGCAAGAACACGTACGGCAGCGAGTACCGCTTCGAGGGCCTGTTTGCCGGTCCCAGCGATCCCGTGCCCGTCTACCTGGGCGAGCTGCGGACGGACGAGAACGGCCGGCTGCTGTTCCTGGGCAGCCGCGGCGTTTCTGCCTCGCCCACCAACCAGCCCATCTACGACGCGAACGATCCCAACGGGTTCATCAACGCCAACGGGTGGTACGACGACGCGTCCGACGGCCCCGTGACGGCAAAGGTGGTAATCGACGGGCGCGAGATCCCCGTGCAGGGCGCGTGGGTGGTCACGGCGCCGCCCAACTACGCGCCGGACGTGGTGGCCGTGCGCACGCTGTACGACCTGCTGGAGGACCTGTACATCCAGAACCGCTGGATGGATTTCCCCAGGGAGATCTCCTTCACGCGGCACGTCTATCCCATCCTGCAGCGCCTGTCGGGCCTGCAGTGGGTGAACGCGGGCTTCGCCACGCAGTTCGGGCACGGCGGGCCCAACGACTTCCAGGACGCGCGCTATGTCAGGCGCCTGGCGCACAAGCCGCGCGCAGGCGAGTTCGACACGTGGGCGGACCTGCGGCGGCAGGTGTTCTTCTCCTTTCGCCCGCCGCAGCCCACGGACGACAACTACCTGCCCTGGCCCTGGGAGTACGGCGACGCCGACTCCATCCCCGGCTACCCGGACTCGCCGCGGCAGAACCTGTCCCTCTCTGGCACGCAGTACCGCATCCTGAGCGAGTGGGCGGACGGCAACTTCACGGCGGACTGGCCCGGCGCGGTGCCCGTGCGCGACGTGGACAAGCTCCCCGTGGCCGAGCAGCCGATGATGCTGACGAAGGCGGCCCTGCACTTTTGCCTGGCGGATGCCTTCCATCCGGGGTGCGAGGTGACGTGGCCCATCCGCCACATCACCATGTACTCGGCGCCGTTCCGCATCACGCACCGCGCGCCTGGCGAGACCGAGCCGGACTACGGCCCCACGCTCACGCAGGCGCAGGTGCTGGCGGCGGACGGCCCCCTGTGGGCGCAGGGCCCCGGCGACCTGTCGCGGTGGATGGGGCTGCCCTGGCAGGAAGACACGGCGTTCTGCCGCTCGGGCTACGAGCCCAGCTACGACCCGTCGCTGCCCACCTTCTGGCCCGCGCGCGTGCCCAACCAGGTGCTCACGCAGGCGGACTACGAGCGGGTGATGGACACGCGCCTGTCCCGCGAGGAGCGGCAGGCCGCGTTCAACCGGCGCGAGCTGTGGACGCGCCTGCTGGGCAAGGACAGCGTCACGCCCCCGCAGGTGCAGATGATGAACATGGTCAAGCGCTTTGGCGACATGGGCGTGGTGGAGGTGCGGCCCGGGGTGAAGGACGACCCGGACTTCCCGTCGACCATGATGGTGGAGAACGCGGTGGGCGTGCCCGCGGGCACCATCCCGTGGCGCCCCGAGCTCATGCTGGCCGGCGCGCCGGAGATGGCGGACGCGTCGTCGGATGACGCGGAGTCGGAGACGCCGAAGCGGCGCGTGGCGGGCCGCCGGTTCGCCGGGCGCGCGGCGCACGTGCGCGCGCTGGCGGAGGCCACGACGGGCGGCGCGTCGTCCGGCGGTAGCGCGTCGGCAGGTCGTTCGTCCGACGCGCGGACGGCGGCCGAGGCGGACGCCGAGGCCGTGGCATCGGGGACGTGATGGAAGGACGCTTCCAGGCCGTGGTCGCCGGTGGCGGCCCGGCCGG
>NZ_DASURI010000156.1:0-5949 GCF_036280135.1 Longimicrobium sp. | reverse complement strand
GTGTCGTACGCCGCCTGCGCCTCGGCAAAGCGCTCCGCCTCGTGCAGCGCGTAGCCCTCCAGCGCGGCGCACCACCACCGCTCCGCCTGGCATCCGCGGGCCATCTCGATGGCCTCCGCCTCCTCGCCGTCTTCCACCAGGTAGCGGATGTGCTGGCCGGCGATCCACCCGTCCCCGGGCAGGAGGTCGGCGGCGCGGGCCAGAACGTCGATCAGGGCGCGCCGCCGCTCGCCGATGACGGGCGGCTCGGGCGGCGGCGGTTCGGGATCGGGGTTGGGATCGAACCAGAAGCAGAATCGGCCGATGATCTCGTCGCACTCCCCGGCGGCTGCCTGGAACGTCCGCGGCAGCTGCTGGTAGCGGAACCGCTCGAAGCCCGCCTGCGCGGACCGCGTGCGCCCCAGCACCCGCGCCGAATCCTGCGCCGCGGAGGCCGTTGTGGTGAATGCCAGCCGCTGTGCCGCGGCTTCGTGTGACCCGACGAGAAGAGCCGAACCCGCGAGAACCACCGATCGGACGATACGTGGGATCATAGGCGCGCTCCGTGGGGAAGGGGAGGCAGGACGGGATCGGATAGAAAACGCTGCATCACGCGGACCAGCGCGCGCGGCGCTCCGGCGGGGTGCGCGGATTGCGGTGCGTGTAGAGTGTTTGTCTCACGCAGGAACGTCCGATCACCCCTACAGGTCACGATAATGCACGGAGACCGTCCGCGGCAGGTTCTCAACCTGGTGTTCGCGGTGGGGCAGGCCGTCGCGCCGGCCCTGATCCCCTTGCTGGGGCTGCCGTTCGTGGGCCGCGTGTCCGACCGCTATCCCACGTACGTGGTGCCGGCGGGCTACGCGTTCAGCATCTGGTCCGTGATCTTCGCGCTCTCCATCGCCTACGCCGTGTGGCAGGCGCTGCCGGCGCAGACCGCCAATCCCCTGCTGCGCCGCGTGGGCTGGCTCACGGCCATCGCGTTCGCGGGGAGCACGTTCTGGCAGTTCGCCTTTCCGGCGGGCCAGTACGCCCTGAGCGTGCTGCTGATCGTGACGACGCTGGTGGCGCTGGCGCTGGCCCTCGCGCGGACGGCGGAGCGGCGCGCGGGGCTGTCCGCGGCGGAGCGGGTGCTGGTGTGGATCACCTGCGGCGTGTACCTGGGATGGATCACGGTGGCCACGGTGGCGAACGTGGCGCAGGCGCTTTCGGCGGCCGGGGTGAGCCACCTGGGTCTGGGCGCGGAGGCGTGGGGGATCGTGATGCTGATCGCCGCGGCCCTGATCGCGTCGCTCGTGACGCTGCGGACGGGGAACGGCGGGTATCCCCTCTCGGTGATCTGGGCGCTGGGGGCCGTCTTCGTGGCGCGCCGCGCGCCGCCCGCGGTGACGCAGGATGCGACGGTGGCGTACGTGGCGCTCGCCGCGGCGGCCGTGGTCGCGCTGGCCGCGGCGGTGGGCGTGATGCGGGGGCGTCGGGGGACGGCGCGGTAGGGGAGGCGCGCCGGGGGGAAGGGGACCGAAGCATCGTCACGGGAGGATGGATCCGGCGGCGGGCTGAGCAACCGGGATGATCGTTGACAGAACAGACCGGGAGGATGGTTGACAAGTCCTCACGGTGCTGACGCTGTTCAAAACGATGTTGCTCTTCACCCACCCCTTGGGAGGCGTAAGCAGCCCCACGGGAATGGGAGCCCTCCCTCCGCAGGGCATTCCGCTACGGGTGCAGCTTGCCGTCCCGCTCGCTGAAGCGTGCCAGCATTACGTGGTAGAAGAACACCGACCACACGCCGTCAGCGACTTCCTCCAGCGCAAGCGATTCGTTGACGAGCACCTCGCTCACGAAGATCTCGTGGCCGCGGAAGCGAATCGTGCCCACCCTGCGCACGCGCCTGACTTCGTGGTGGGCCGCGTACTCGGGCCCGGGGATCCGCTCCGGCATCGCCCGCTGCGAAGGCACGTACACGTCGGCCGGCGTCCTGAGATCGAGCGCGTGGTGCGGCCTCTCGTAGTCGAGCTCTTCACGAATCGCATCGAACTTCAGCTGCTGAGCCGCCTGGGTCTCACCGGGTGGAAAGCGCGAAGGCGTCAGCTTCCGGTGCATCCGTTCGTGCCTGCCGTTGTCCTGCGGACATCCGGGCCGGCTCCGCTGTGGTGTGATCCCGAGCCTGATCCACCAGGCGTTCAGCCGCGTCAGCCGCAGCGGCGTCGGCGCCGCGAACGGGGTGCCGTTGTCCGTCCAGATCGCTTCAGGCAGCCCGTACTCGCGAAAGGCCTGTTCGAAGCTCGGCTGCGCTTCTTTCGTGCTGGTCGAGCGTAGCGCATTGATCGTCAGCACGAACCGGGTGTGCGAGTCCTGGATCGTCAGCGGATAGCAGTACTTCCCGTCCAGTGTCCGGAACTGCCCCTTGTAGTCCGCCGACCAGACCTCGTTGGGTCGGCTGGTGCGAACCGCGCCTCCCGTGGAGACGGCCGGCCGCGCGCGCTTGCGCCGCGGCTTCACCAGCCCTTCACGCGCCAGCAGGTCACCGACCGTGCTGGCGGCCGGCAACTGCAGGTCCGGCCGGTCGATCGCCAGGCGCCCCAGGAGCGTCTTGGGCCCCCAGTCCGGTTTCCGCCGCCGAAGCTGCAGCAGCGCTTCCGCTACCTCGGGACTGATCTTGTGCGGGCAGTGCCTGGGCGCGTGGCTACGGTCTTTCAGCCCTTCTATGCCCTCTGCCTGGTACCGCTTCAGCACGTCGTAGCCGGCCTGACGGCTGATGCCGTGTCGCTCGCACAACTCCGTCATCGAATACAGGCCCTGCTCGTGGGCCACGATGAACCGCATGCGCTCTTCCATTGCATTCGTCTCCAGCCAGGGCATGGCTCCTCCGTGTGGGGTTTGCCATGCACGTTAACCTCTCCTGACTGTCAACGATCCTCCCGGTTTACTCTGTCAAGAATCTACCCGGTTTGTACCCCGAGGGCCCCCTCCCCCCGGCCCCCTGCCCCCGCTTCGCGGGGGAGGGGGAGAACTGCTCCCCGGTATCCGGACGGCCCGCGCCGAGAGCAGCCCGCCCTCTCCCGGCCTCTCTCCGCTCGTTCCTCGCGGAGAGAGGAGAACCCCGTCCACGGGCCGAGCTCCGCGCACTGAACCCGCCTTGCCGCCCACTCCTGCGCAGTCCTTCGCGGGCCAGCCAGGACCACGACGATGATCGCGTCCTTCATCGAACGGAAACGGCCCCGCCGTCAGGCGAGGCCGAATCACGTGCAGTTGGGAGCTGTCTCCTGTCCCCCGCCGTTATCTCCCCTCCCGCTCCGCGACGTCAGTTCCGCCACGGCCCGCGGCACTCGTGCTCCGGCCCCACGGGCGCGACGGGGATGCGGGCCTGGTACGGCGCCGGCGAGTTCCCCGCAACGCGCAGGTCGTACAGGTACAGCGCCGCGCCCACGGACACCTGGTCGTCCACGCGCCGGCCAAAATGCTCCAGCCAGCCCAGCATGAGCGCGCGGTCATCCGTCGTCGACAGGGCGCGGTCGTCCACGAACAGCAGCCACACGCGCCGCCCTCGCAGCCGCTCCAGCTCCCGCAGGTAGCCGCCGGCGTCCTGCCGCCAGCACCCGCCCACCACGGCGTCCGCGGGCGTAAAGCCGTAGCGTGGCGCGTAGTACAGGAACGGCGCGCGGCCGGCGTAGTGCACGTACAGCACGTCGCCCGGCTGGCGCTCGTCCGCCGCGTACTCCAGCAGCGGCTTGACCTCGGCCCGCACGTGCGGCACCTGCACGGCGGCGTACATCAGCGACGGAGCCAGCAGCACCAGCCCCAGCAGCATGGCCGCCGCCCCGCCCGCGCTCCCGCCGATCATCCTTCCCACCCGCGCCGTTCCCTCCGCCACCACCAGGACCAGGGAAGGGAGGAGGAACAGCAGCACGCGGCCGGCGGAGGTGTAGTCCGCCCCGAACGGGTACAGGCCCAGCGCCGCGGCGGCCAGCGCCATGGCGGCCGGTGCCAGCAGCAGGGCCAGCCGCGTGCGCCGCCGGCGCGCCATCCACCACGCCCCCGCGACGAAGGCGACAGCGCCCGCACCCGTCTGCAGGGCGCTGAGCGGCGTGGGGTCCTCGCCAAAGACGCCCAGCGGCTCGCGGAACAGGCGCAGCAGGGCGCGGGGCAGCCACAGCGGCCCGTCCGGAAAGCCCGCGCGCCAGAACGCCCGCATGAACTCCGGGTCCGCCAGGGCGTTGCGCGAGAGCGCGTACGCTCCCGCGAAGCTCGCCATCCACGCGATCGCGATGGTTGCCAGGCCCGCGATCCGTCCCCGCTCGCGGCGTCGCAACGCGTCCACGCCCAGGACCAGGCCCGTCCCCGCCAGCATGAAGACGGCGGGCTGCGAGATCCACACCGCCAGGACGCCCACGCCGCCGAACACGGCCAGGGCGCGGGGCGTGGCGCGGTGCAGCACGGCGGCGGCGCAGGCCAGCACGGCCACGGACGCCAGCACGTCGCCCGCGTACTGCTTGGCCTCGGACGCGTAGTAGACCAGGAACGGCGACAGCGCGAAGAGCGCCACGGCCAGCGGCAGGGCGGGGTGCGTCACGTAGCGCCGCGCCACGCGGGGAAACCACAGCAGCGCGGCCAGGGCCATCACCAGGGGGACGGCGCGGAGCGCGTACTCGCCCGTGCCCAGGAGCCCCGTGACCGCCTTCTGCAGCAGCAGAAAGCCCGCGGGCGCCGTCTGCCCGTAGTCCAGGGGCCGCGTCAGCAGGGTGCCCGCGTCGCGGCTGAGGACGTTGAGGGAGACGAGCGCCTCGTCCAGCCACAGGGCGCGGTTCACGCCGTACTGCAGCAGGCGCAGCGCGGCGCCCACCAGCAGGGCCACCAAAAGCAGCAGCCGCCTGCGTCGCGCGGCGGCCGGGGCGGTGTCCGTGGATGTGCGGCGGCCGGCGCGGGGCGGCGTGGCCGCGGGCGCCGGCGGGGACGAGGTGGTCACGCGGTCCGGGGGGCTCAGCAATCCACGATGTCGCCCGTGAGCTCGATCCGGCGGCTGTTCCAGGCGCCCGTGGACGTCAGGCACTGCGGGATCGCCACGGAGCCGGCCCACACGAAGTTCTTCATCACCGGCGGGGTGTAGCCCACGCGCGCCAGCTCCGTCTCGCTGGCGGCGAACTGGCCAAACTCGTTGAGGTGCACCTGCTGCATGCGGAACAGGTGCCCCAGGGCCACGTCGGCCTCGGTCTCGTGCGAGCGGTGGGCGCTGATGCGGTACTTGGTGATGGCGCTCGCGGCCAGGATCCCCATGATGACCAGGACGATCATCAGCTCGATGAGGGTGAACCCGCTGCGGCGGCGAAGGGTGTGCGTCATGGTACTGCGCATGGAGGGGGAGGATCGCGGCGCGGCAATGGCGCGCCGCGGGTACGTCAGCAGTTGTCGATGTTCCCGTTCACGTCGATGCCCCGGCTGTTCCAGGTGCCCGACGACGCGAGGCACTGGGGGATGGAGACGTTGTTGCCCCAGGTGTAGAACCGCAGCGAGGGCGCCTCGAAGCCCACCTTCTGCAGGTCCGTCACGCTGCCCGCGGGCACGCCGAACTCCACCTTGTACACCTCCTGCAGCCGGTACAGCTGCGACAGGAAGATGTCGCCTTCCTTTTCCTTGGAACGGTGGGCGCTGACGTTGAACTTGGGGATCGCGATTGCGGCCAGGATCCCGATGATCACCACCACGATCATCAGCTCGATGAGGGTAAAGCCGCGCCTGGATTGCGATCTCATGGTCGGGGGGTCCGGCGAGTCAAGGTGGTCCGGCGGTCACGACGAAACGGGGGGTGCCGGGCACCCCCCGTCCTCGTCCGGCGTCGATCAGCAGTTGGTGATGGCGCCCGTCGTGAAGCTGATGCTCTTGCCGCGGTGCGGCGTGCCGATGGGGGCCAGGCAGGCGCCGTCCACGATGCTGGCGGCACCGGCCCACGTGTAGTTCTTGACCGAGCCGGTG
>NZ_DASURI010000155.1:0-9147 GCF_036280135.1 Longimicrobium sp. | reverse complement strand
GCACTTTCGCACTTTCGCACTCCCGCACTCCCGCACTCCCCATCCATCGAACAATCGTCCGCTCGCTTGACAACGCCATGGCGCGGCGGGCACTTTCACCTCATGACCCTGGATTCGCAGACGGCTCCCGCGGACGATCTGCTGGAGCGCTTTCGCGCCGGCCAGCGCACCGCGCTCGCCCGCGCCATATCGATCGTCGAGAACACGCGCCCCGGCTTTGAGCGCGTGCTGCACGCGCTGCACGCCGACATGGGCCGCGCGCACCGCATCGGCGTCACGGGGCCGCCGGGAGCGGGCAAGTCCACGCTCACCTCCAAGCTCGCCCTGGAGCTGCGCAAGCGCGACGAGCGCATCGGCATCGTGGCCGTGGACCCTTCGTCGCCGTTCACGGGCGGCGCGCTGCTGGGCGACCGCATCCGGATGACCAACATCTCCACGGACCCGGGGATCTTCATCCGCAGCATGGCCACCCGCGGCCACCTGGGCGGCCTGGCCACGACCACCAAGGAGGTCGCGGACCTCATCGACGCCTACGGCTACGACCGCGTGGTGCTGGAGACGGTGGGCGTGGGGCAGAGCGAGCTGGAGATCGCCCGGACGGCGGACACCAGCGTCGTCGTCCTGGTCCCGGAGTCCGGCGATTCGATCCAGGCCATGAAGGCGGGGCTGATGGAGGTGGCGGACGTGTTCGTCATCAACAAGGCCGACCGCCCCGGCGCCGACCGCCTGGCGCAGGAGCTGGAGGTGATGCTGCACATGCGCCTGGGCGAGATGCCGCGAAACGCCGGGCACCACGGCGTCTCGCTCAAGTCCGTGCAAAAGGCCGCGCGCGAGGGCGTGCAGGCCAAGGCCGAGCAGACGGGCGACTGGGCCATCCCCGTCCTCAAGACGACGGCGCAGTCCGGCGAGGGGATCGACGAGCTGGCCCGAACGCTGGACCGGCATCGGGTGTATCTGGAGGATTCCGGCGAGCTGAGCCGCCGCAGGCAGGCGCGGCTGGCCGAGCGGGTGCGGGCGGTGGTGGAGCGCCGGTTGCAGCGGCTGGCCTGGGAGAAAGGTCCCGGCGAGGAGATCCTCTCCGGGTCGCTGCGGGCGCTGGAGGCGGGCGAGGTGTCGCCTTACGCCGTGGCGGACCGGATCGTGAAGGAGCTTGGGGTCCAGCCCCGTTAACCGAGATGCGTGACCATGAGCGTCGTTGAGCACAACGTTCCGCCGGCGGACCTGCTGGAGCGGATCCGCGAAAAGGAAAAGGAGCTGGAGTCCCTGCGCGCCGGCCTGGCCGCCTGGGAGGGCGCCCTGGAGCGCGCCGGCCAGCGCGACGTGAGCTTTACCTCCGTCTCCGGCGCCGAGGTGGAGCCGCTCTACACGCCCCTGGACCGGCCCGCGCCGTCGGCCGAGGAGGCCGCGTACTACAACGCGCGCGTGGGCATGCCCGGCGAGTTCCCGTTTACGCGGGGTCCGTACGGCACCATGTACCGCACGCGGCTGTGGACCATGCGCCAGTTCGCCGGCTTCGGCACGGCGGAGGAGACCAACGCGCGCTACCACTTTCTCCTGGGCCGCGGACAGACGGGGCTGAGCGTCGCGTTCGACTTTCCCACGCTCATGGGCTACGACAGCGACCACCCGCGGTCGCTGGGCGAGGTGGGCAAGTGCGGCGTGGCCATCAGCTCGCTGGACGACATGGAGACCCTGTTCGACGGCATTCCGCTCGACCAGGTGTCCGTCTCCATGACGATCAACGGCCCGGCCATCATCCTGTTCTGCTTCTACATGATCGCGGCGGAGCGGCAGGGCGTGCCGTTTCACAAGCTGCGCGGCACGGTGCAGAACGACATCCTCAAGGAGTACCAGGCGCAGCACGCGTGGGTGTTCCCGCCGGAGCCGGCCCTGCGCCTGATCGAGGACATGTTCGAGTGGGCCTCGAAGAACGCGCCCAAGTACAACCCCATCTCCATCAGCGGGTACCACATCCGCGAGGCGGGGAGCACGGCCGTGCAGGAGCTCGCGTACACGCTGCGCAACGGCCTGGAGTACGTGCGCCGGGGCGTGGAGCGGGGGCTGGACGTGGACGACTTCGCGCCGCGGCTGAGCTTCTTTTGGGACGTGCACAACGACTTCTTCGAGGAGATCGCCAAGTTCCGCGCCGCCCGCCGCATCTGGGCGCGGCACCTGCGCGACGACTTCGGCGCGAAGAACCCGGAGAGCTGGCGCCTGCGCACGCACGCGCAGACGGCCGGCGTGACGCTCACGGCGCAGCAGCCGGAGAACAACATCGTGCGCGTGGCCTACCAGGCCATGGCGGCGGTGCTGGGCGGCACGCAGTCGCTGCACACCAACTCCATGGACGAGACGCTGGCGCTCCCCACGGAAAAGGCCGTGCAGATCGCCCTGCGCACGCAGCAGGTGCTGGCGTACGAGACGGGGGTGCCCAACACCATCGACCCGCTGGCCGGCTCGTACTACGTGGAGGCGCTGACCGACCGCATGGAGGCCGAGGCCGAGGCCATCTTCGCCGAGATCGACAAGCTGGGCGGCGTGGTCCCGGGCATCGAGGTGGGCTACTTCCAGCGCGAGATCGCCCGCAGCGCCATGCGGCAGCAGCTGGAGATCGAGCGGGGCGAGCGCACCATCGTGGGCGTGAACGAGTTCACGGTCGAGGGCGAGGAGCTGGAGATTCCCCTGCTCAAGATCACGGAAGAGGCGGAGCTTCGGCAGCGCGAGCGGATGGCCGCCATGCGCCAGCGCCGCGACCAGGGCAAGGTCGATGCGGCCCTGGAGCGCCTGAAGGAATCCGCCCGCGGCACGGAGAACGTGATCCCGGCCATGCTGGACGCCGTGCGCGAGTATGCCACGCTGTACGAGATCCGCGCGGCCATGGAAGAGGTCTTCGGCGCCTATCAGGAGCCCGTGTTCTTCTGATCCACGGCGTCGGCGACGACACGGGACGGATGGCGGTGGGGCCGGGGATAGCGCATTCCCCGGCCCCACCGCCGTTCGATCCTTTCCACGAACGAATCGAGACCTGACATGAAGCATCTAGTTTTCGCGATCCTCGCCGCCGCGGGCCTGGGCGCATGTTCTCCCAATGCACAGGTGCCGGCGCCCCAGGCACCCGCCGCGAGTGCATCGCTGGACCAGCCGTTCCCCCTGCACGTGGGGAGCCGGGCGACGGTCGCCGGCGCGGACGTGACCGTGCGCTTCGAATCGGTGGCCAGCGACTCGCGCTGTCCCACGGGCGTGCAGTGCGTGTGGGCCGGCAACGCCGTCGTGCGGGCGGTGCTGTCGCAGGGCAACAAGGCCTTTGGCGCCGAGCTGAACACCACGCTGGAGCCGAAGTCGGTCCGGTACCTGGACTACCAGGTGGCGCTCGTTTCCCTCACGCCCCAGCCCGCCCAGGGCAGCGCCATCGACCCGTCGCGGTACGAGGCGACGTTCGTGGTCACCCGCGCCGCGCAGTAGCGGCAGTCACCGACGCGAACGCGGACGAGGCCGATGGTTGCGCATCCATCGGCCTCGACTCGTTGAATCAGTTCGGTCCTCGTCTCCCATCCGGGTGAGGAGATTGATTTCCTGAGGGAGCGCCCGCGCAGACCCTGCTCGTCCACACGCCTCGGGGCGCGACCGAAGGATCTCCTTCGCATGGCAGGGAGTCAGGTTCTGACCTGGGTCCTTGCGTGGCAGGCGAGATCCTTCAGCCGGCGCCCGAGTTTCCCCAATCGTCAGGTTCCTGGCGGCGCCTCCCTCAGGAAATCGACCATGTACGAATCCGGCGATCAGCCGCCGCGCTGCGAGCGGTAGGCGGCCAGCTCGGCCAGGCGCGCGCGGCTCATCTCCTCCAGCGCCTGCTTCCACGACGGACGGTAGGGACGAAGCGTCTCCACGAGCGTTTCCGTGATCGCCAGGTTGCGGAACCACTTCCGGTTCGCGGGGACCACGTACCACGGCGCCACGTCCGTGCTGCACCGGCTGAGCGCGTCCTCGTACGCCTCCTGGTACGCGTCCCAGTGCTCGCGCTCGCGCCAGTCGCCGGCGGACAGCTTCCACGCCTTGCCCAGCTCCTGCTCGCGCGCCAGCAGCCGCTCCTCCTGCTCCTTCCTGCTGATGTGCAGGAAGAACTTGAGGACGATGGTGCCGTTGGCGGCCAGCAGCGACTCGAACGCGTTGATCTGCTCGTAGCGCTGCTTCCACACGTCGCGCGGAACGAGATCGTGCACGCGCACCACCAGCACGTCCTCGTAGTGCGAGCGGTTGAACACGCCGAACATCCCCAGCTCCGGCGTGACCCGGTGCACGCGCCACAGGAAGTCGTGCGCCAGCTCGTGCTCCGTGGGCACCTTGAACGACTCCACGCGGCACCCCTGCGGGTTCAGGTTGGCCATCACGGCGCGGATGGCCCCGTCCTTTCCGCTGGTGTCCATCCCCTGCAGGATCATCAGCACGCTGTTGCGCCCGGCCGCGTACATCTCCTCCTGCAGCGTGTCCAGCTCCGCGTTGAGCTCGGCGAAGCGGGCGTGGCCCGCGGCCTTGTCCAGCCCGGCCGTTTCGCCGGCGTCGTGGTCCTTGAGCTTTACGTGGCTGCCGGGCGTTACGCGGTGCGTGTAGGGCATGGTCAGGTCCGGTGCGGGTGATCCAGGTGAACGGTCCCGATGGCGGAAAGGGACGGGCTGCTGTCCGTGCGGTGGCGTGAAGTGGACACTTGAAACAACGCGTGTTTCGTTGTACACTTCCCGTCGCAAACCTGAACACGGAGGGGAGCCATGGCCGTCAAGAAGCGCCTGCCCAAGATCCAGCCTTCGGTGCTCAAAAGCAATCTCGACCCGGTCAAGGTGCGCGAGGCACTCCTTGCGTTGCGTGCCGCCCACGAGGAACGGGAGCGGCAGGCACGGGCACGCAACCGGTAGCGCTTCCCCGCGGGCCCCGGGCCCGTGCCGCAGGTTCACCTCGGGACCGGAGGCTCGCGGAGCGACATGCGTCAGACGTATGCAGATCAGGTGTTCATCAATTGTCCGTTTGATGAACAGTATCGTCCCTTGTTCCAGGCGCTGGTGTTCGTCGTCCATGCCTGCGGGATGACTGCTCGGACGGCCCTGGAGGCGGATAACGGGGCGGAGGTGCGGATCGAGAAGATCGTCCGCATCATTCGGGAATGCTGCCACAGCATCCACGACATCTCGCGCGTGGAACTGGATGCCGATTCCGGGCTGCCGAGGATGAACATGGCGTTCGAGCTGGGCCTGTTCCTGGGCGCTCAACGATTTGGGGAGAGACGCCAAAAGAAGAAGACCTGCATCATCTTCGACCAGGAGCGATACCGGTATCAGAAGTATCTTTCCGATATCGCCGGACAGGACATCCGGGCGCACAACGGGAGCGTAGTCGAGCTCATCCGGGCGGTGCGCAATGCGCTTGCAACAACGCTGCCTTCCGACGTCCTGCTTCACTCCGGCGCAACGATGGCCGAGCGCTACGCGCGGTTCCAGCGGGAGCTGCCCGTGCTGTGCTCCATGCTCGGCATGGATCCGTCCGATTTGGGCTATCGAGATCTTGCATCCCTGGTATCCCAGTGGCTGGAGGTAAACTCGGGTCCCCGGCTCCAAGCCGCCTAAAACCATTCCCATTCTGCGTCATCGCCGGGCGTTCGTCTCGGACACGTCCTGCTCCGCGGGTATTCGCGTTCGGAGCCGTGCGCTGGTGCGGGGAGCGCCTGTGCGTCACTGCGCCGCCCATCTAGCTCTTTCCTTTCCGCCCGCTTCAGCTCTCGACTGATCCAATGACCCACCATCCCGCCGCTGACCTGCCGATCGTCGAACGGGCGCGGGCACACGGGGCGCGCACGGCCGTCGTGGCGCCGGAGGGCGCGTTCACGTACGCGCAGCTGCTGGACGCGTCCGCGCGGGTGGCGGCGGCGCTGCTGGACGGCGCGGCGGACCTGGCCGAGGCGCGCGTGGCGTTCCTGGCGCCGCCGGGGTGGGACTACGTGGCCGTGCAATGGGGGATCTGGCGCGCGGGCGGCATCGCCGTGCCGCTGGCCGTCTCGCACCCACCCGCGGAGCTGGCGTACGTCATCCGCGACGCGGACGCCGCCGTGGTCGTCGCGCACCCGGAATTCGTCGAGGTGCTGCGGCCCCTCGCGGACGCCGACGGGCGGCGGTTCATCACCACGGCGGACGCGCTGGGGGCGGAGGCCGGGCCGCTGCCGGTCGTCGACGAGGCGCGTCGGGCCATGATCGTCTACACGAGCGGCACCACGGGGCGCCCCAAAGGTGCCGTGACCACGCACGCCACCCTGCGCGCGCAGGTCACGTCGCTCGTGCGGGCGTGGGAGTGGACGGCGGACGACCGCACGCTGCTGGTCCTTCCGCTGCACCACGTGCACGGCATCGTCAACGTGCTGGCGTGCGCGCTGTGGGCCGGCGCGGAATGCGGGATCCTGCCGCGCTTTGACGCGGACGAGACGTGGCGGGTGATCGAACGGGGCCGGCTGACGCTGTTCATGGCCGTGCCCACCGTCTACGCGCGGCTGATCGCGGCGTACGACGCGGCGGAGCCGGAGCGCCGGGCGCGCATGGGGGCCGGGTGCCGCGCCATGCGGCTGATGGTGAGCGGATCGGCCGCGCTGCCCGTGCGCACGCTGGAGCGCTGGCGGGAGATCAGCGGGCACGTGCTGCTGGAGCGCTACGGGATGACGGAGATCGGCATGGCGCTGGGCAATCCGCTGCATGGCGAGCGGCGGCCCGGTTTTGTCGGCCGGCCGTTTCCCGGCATGGACGTGCGGCTGGTGGACGATGACGGCGCGCTCGTGCAGCCCGGCACGCCCGGTGAGGTGGAGGTGCGCGGCCCGAACGTGTTCCTGGAGTACTGGCGCCGCTCCGAGCCCACGGCGGAGGCGTTCCGCGACGGCTGGTTCCGCACGGGCGACGTCGGCGTGGTGGAGGACGGGTACTGGCGGCTGCTGGGCCGGCGCAGCGTGGACATCCTCAAGACGGGCGGCTTCAAGGTGAGCGCCCTGGAGATCAAGGAGGTGCTGCGGACGCACCCCGCCGTCGCGGAGTGCGCCGTCGTGGGCGTACCGGACGAGGCGTGGGGCGAGCGCGTCTGCGCGGCCGTGGAGACGGCGCCGGGCGCGGTGCTTTCACTCGAGGCGCTACGGGCGTGGGCACGCGAGCATCTGGCGCCCTACAAGCTGCCGCGCGCCCTGTGCATCGTGGACGCGCTGCCGCGCAACGCCATGGGCAAGGTGGTCAAGCCGGAGGTGGCAAAGCTGTTCCCTTCATCCGAGGAGGCTCAATGACGCTTGCGTTCGTGCTGTGGGTCAAGATCGTGGCGACGGCGCTGCTGTGGGCCGGCCCCCTGCTGCTGTTCCCGGCGAGGTGGCTGCACCGCCTGGGTTATCCCAAGACGCAGCCGGCGGTGTTCACGCGCCTGCTGGGCGCCGCGTTCACGGCGCTGCTCGTGGGCTACGTCCTGGGGCTGCGGATGCTCCAGGACGTACCGAGCACGTACCCGCGAAACACGGTCATTGTCGGGGCGGTGAGCAACGGGTTGGCGTGCGCCATCCTGCTCATCTACGGGCTGAAGGGCGCGTACGCGGAGTGGGGGCGCCCCGCGCGGTTCGCGATGTGGCTCTCCGCCGGCATCACGGGATTCGTGACCGTGGGGCTGCTGACCACGCGCTGAGCAGTGGGCGACCAGGCATCCCCTCTCCTACCGCATCCGCATGAACACTGCACCTCGGCACTGAACTTCCCGCCCTGGCAAGCACCCAGTCCAACCTTCGGGGCCGCACGCATCCGGGGCGGTGGAGTTCGTGAGTGCCCCTGGATAGAAAGTCAGAGCCAGGCTCGTGCGTGGAGGCGTGCCCCGTGCGAGCGCCCCCTCCGGGCTCGCGGAGCTCGCCCACCTCCCCCAAAAAACCCTGGGGGAGGTTGTACGGCGCGGCTTTCATCCCACAGGGTGCGCGCAGCGCCGCAGGATTCAGAAAGACGACCGCTTTCCGGATCCGGTCTCACGGAGCCGTAGCGGCGGCAGGCTCGAAGAGGTAGACGTGGCCGTACAGGTCCACCAGCCGCAGCCGGCTGTCCCGCAGTGTCCACACGAACGACTCGGCCACCTCCCCGTCCCCGTCAAAGAACGTGAGCCGGTCGCCCTCCACGCGGTAGGGCGCGGAGTTGTGCGTCGTCCTCTCCCTGCCTTCGTAGGTGGAGCGGATGCGCATGGTGACCCGCCCGTCGTCGCCGAACGCGTATGCCACCTCCATCGCGGTGATGTCGGAGATGTGCGTCCAGGGCGCGGGAAGGTCGCGTCCGTTCAGCTGGACGGCGTTCCACGCGCCTCCACTCCACGGATCGCCCGCGACGACCGCTTCGCGCGCCAGCTGGTACACGTTCGCGCTCCGGTCGTGCAGCCGCAGCGTGTCGCCCTGCCGCTCCCAGCAGAACCGGGCCAGCGTGTCGCGTCCCGACTCGTCGAGGACGTACAGCGAATCACGCACGGTCACGTACGTGCCGCCCACCCGCTGCGCGGATTGGCCGTCGGAGGAGGTGGACCTCTGCGACATGTTGACGTGCCCGTCCTCGAACCAGTACGCGGCACGGTCGATGGTCACCCAGCGCTGCATGGGGGAGGGGGTGGGGAGCGCGCGGCCGTTGATGCTGACGACGTCGTATCGGCCCTCCACCTGCGCGGCGGCGGGGACGGCGGCCAGCGCGGCCAGCAGCAGGAGCGGGGTGGGGAAGATCGAGCGCATGACGGGCCTCATGAAGGCGGGGGAAGCGGATGAAGGTCCTTGCCGGGCCGTGAGCTACGGGCGCTCGAACTCGTAGACGTGGCCCCGCACGTCCACCAGCCGCAGTGTGCTGCCGCGCCGCGTCCACACGAAGTCCTCGTCCACGGAGCCGTCCTCGTCCAGCAGGCTGAGCCGGTCGCCGTCCACCCGGTACGAGGCGCGGTCGTCCTCCTCCATCTGCTCGCCGCGCGCGGTGCCGCGCAGGTGCGCCACCGCGCGTCCGTCCGCGCTGAACTCCAGCGTCATGCGCGTCATCGTGACCTCGGGGTCCATGGGCCACGGGGCGGGAAAGTCGTGCCCGTCGAGCTGCACGCCGTTCCACGTGCCCGGTTCCCACGGGTCGCCGGCCAGCACGGGCT